>USNC01000072.1 GCA_900555915.1 uncultured Porphyromonadaceae bacterium
CAGGTCGCGATGCCCGCATCGCGACTACTTTATGAAGAAAAATCCACTCGAAAACCTGACGAAATCTTAACGAAAAAAAAAATAAACAACTTCAATTGAAGATGCGAAACTTAAGTAAAATAACGACTAATATCACTTAACCACGAACGCCATGAAAAGAACATTGACGGCTGCTGTATGCCTTTTTCTGCTCCTTATTCTGACTTCCTGCTGGAGATCGGACGATGAACTGAAATACGACCTTTGCCGAGTTGAAGTAGACACCTACCTCAATATCCGCGAAGAACCCAACAGCCGGTCGAAAATTTTAGGCACAGTACGCAAGGACTCCATCATAACCGTGCTTGACGACGGCAACGGCTGGTCGCGGCTTTACATGGACGACAAACCCGTGGGCTACCTCTCCAATGACTTTCTTGTTCTGGTGAAGGCGAGAAAAACGGAGGATGACAACGGGCAGCCCACCGAGATGCATCCGATGGGAAACACCGGCGACGACGAGGAGTGGGCCGCCATGTCGGAGAGCGAGACCGGCGACAACTCTCCCGAAGCACTCGCCGCGGCGGATTCCGAAAATGACGGGCCAACATTTGAAAAGGTGCGTTTCATAGGCCAGGACTCGCTGCTGACAGCCGACCAGAAGGCGATAATAGAATCAAGGCTGTCGCAAATTGATAATTTCCTGTTTGTAGTCAACACTTCGTCAAACGTGGCGGCCGGCGAACTCTTTGACTATGCTCCCGACATGCTCGACGCCCTTACGGCCGACATGGATTCGCAGATGGGCTGGTGGCGCCGCCTGAAGTCTTGGTTCGGATATGAACTCCCGTCGGCTAAACTTGTGCTGCTCTCATATATCGTGGAAAGTGGAAATGGCGGCCTGCTGCAGGCCGAATGCAACGGCAACGCCCTGAAATATCTCAAGATCAAACAACCCGAACTATACTTCGACTGCCAGGCCGAAGCGATGCGCGCGCCCGGAGCCGGAATTGCCAGCATGGGCGAGGCCGTGGCCGACGCAGGAAAGGAATACAGCGAGCGCAACTGGTTTATCCGAGGCCAGGTCAACACCGGAAATATATTCGAGCATATCTGCGAGGATTACATATCGGAAAACATTCTTCCCCGCGATTCTTTCCTTCACAAATGGGTGTTCGGCTGGATTTTCGCCTGGCCGAAAAGTTTTGCAGGCTGGATGGTAGGTCTATGCGGCTCATTTCTCAGTGCACTGGTGGTCATGATGCTGATAATACTTGCACTGAAATACTTCACGTCAAAAGCAAAACATCAGTTGAGTACTATTTCCGAAAAGAGGCGCTTCGAGGGAGAAGGGTGCGTTCATACAGCAATCTGGATGTTGCTGAGTCTGCCACGCTTTTTTGTATGGCTGTCCATGCTGAGCATGATAATATTCATGGTCCCCGACATGACAAAGATATTTGTCATGAACATGTCAGGCTACGGAGTCGAGATATGCAAGTCGGCCCTGCAGTTTTTCGCCAACTACTCGATGCCGAGCAACTGGATTCTTGTAGTCTTTTTCATCGTAGGCACAATTATTGGAGTCGGCATGCACGAAGACCTTACGCTTTGCGCCACATTACCCTCCCAAGTGCAGATGCGAATGTGCAGAAATAATGAAGAAAAAATTCAAGATTTGTCAACACAATATGGTCTCAATGCAGACATGGAGAAATTGAGAACCGACGAAACGCCATACGCCACATTGGCGATGGAAGTTTTCATGAACAAACTGGAAAAGACATGGCCGGTTTTGATTCTCGCATATATCTTCAGCGGCACACTTCTGCTCTACGCCTCCATATTCATGTGGACCAAAGCGCTCCAGAAAATCATCGACGTAGCAAACGGCATACGTGTGCTCAAGTCGAAAGGTGTCTACAAATAAAAATCGCTCCTACACCCCCCCAACTACAATGAAATATAAATATCTGACAATCATATTGGCCGTCGTGCCGACGCTTGCTTTCGCGGAAGTGCCGGGCAAAACACTGACACCGGTTGAGCCGACAAGATGCGAACTCGCCTCGCTTGAAGATTGCGACAATGAAATCTGCAGTTTCTGGTCTGCGACTGACAAAGTGGAGAAAGTAGCGATGAAGCGTGCCATAGCGGCATGCAAGGTAAGGCTTAATTTTGATCTTCAAGACAAGATATGGCTTCTCTTGTCGCAGTATGAGAGGCAACTTCAACTTGACTGGGACAATACAGAAAAGGATGCGGCCGCCGAACTTATGGAACCAAAATGCCGACATGCCGTAGAACGCGCACTTACAGTCTGCACGGAATCGAACATCCTGCCCGACGAAGCATATGAATGTGGAGTATGCCTGTCCATTCCCGCCACATACGCCGAAGTCATAGCCGGCTATGTCATCGCGCAGATTGAACTCGACATCTCGCTTGTCTCACCCGAAGATCGGGAGTCGTACACATCGGCATATGAAAACTACCTTAACCGCAGTCTCAAAAGAGCGCGCTCCGACAACGAACGCGACATGCTGCGGAAATCTCTCGACCGTCTGCACCGTGAAAAGGAATCGGACTCAGATTTTGACGTGTCAAAATTCAGGGAATCCTACAAGAAAGAACTGGAACGCTACCGCCAACAGAAAAAGCAAGACACGACACCCTGAAAAACATCAGATAAGATGGATGACACTTATTTTCTTAAACTTGCTGCCCGCGCCGAGGGCTAAGGCCCGCGATATTTGAAAATAAAATTTGTATGGCTGAATCTTTTTCGCTATCTTTGGGAGTTATATATATAAAACGCCGTAAGAAATATGTCGCTACTTCCTTCGATCAAATATCCGGTAGGGATACAGACTTTCTCTAAAATAATTGAGGGAGAATACCTATATATCGACAAGACCCGCCTTGTATGGCAGCTTGCCAACACCTTCAGTTATGTCTTTCTGAGCCGTCCAAGACGTTTCGGGAAGAGCCTGCTCATATCCACGCTGCAGGCATATTTCGAGGGTAGGAAGGAACTCTTCGCCGGCCTGGAGATGGAGCGGCTTGAGGAAAAATGGATTCAATATCCGGTTCTAAGGTTCGACCTCAGCGGCACAAGCTACAGTAATCCCGAAGACCTCAGCGACAAGATAAGCGCATATCTGACACGGCTTGAAAAGGCGTATGGCATAGAGCCGGAGAAACAGATCGGCGACCGGTTTTACAATGTAATAGAGGCCGCCTATAGAAAAACCGGCAGAAAAGTAGTGATACTGATCGACGAGTACGACAAACCGATGCTCGACACGCTCCACGACACACCACTGCACGACTCGGTCAAATCCAGTCTCCGAGGGTTCTAGTCCGTCCTCAAGGAATGCGACGATTATATCAAGTTCGCCATGCTCACCGGTGTCACCAAATTCGGCAAGGTCTCGATCTCCAGCGGTCTGAACAATCTCTTCGACATCTCCCTGATGTCCGAATACAACGACATCTGCGGCATTACGGAACAGGAGTTTCTCGACAATTTCCAGCCATCGCTTAAGCAGTTTGCAGAGTCAAACGGTATCACAGCCGATGAAGCCGCCGCCGAGTTCAAGGCTTATTATGACGGCTACCACTTTGCAAAGGACTCCGCTGATATCTACAACCCCTTCAGCACACTCAACGCATTTTCCGACAACGAATTCCAAAACTATTGGTTTTCGACGGGCTCGTCAAGCTACCTGATAAAGCTCATAACGCGTGGACACTTCTTCCTTCAGGACCTCGAGGGCCAGAAGCGCACGGCCGACGAACTGAGCGACATGTCAGACTATCATCTCGACCTCATGCCTCTTTTATACCAGGCGGGCTACCTCACCATAAAGGCCTACAACCCGAAAACACAGAAATACCTTCTCGGTCTGCCCAACCGGGAGGTGTCGAAGGCCTTCTGGGACTCGCTGGGCAGCCACTACTTCAGGGGCGGGCGCGGTGGCAGCCGTTTCGACCTCGACAGGTTTGTCGCCGACCTCGAAGAGGGCGACGCCGACAGTTTCATGCAGCGCATGAAGAGTCTGTTCGCGTCGGTAAGCAGCGAGCATGAACCCGACAAGGAGGCGCATTTCCAGAGCATGCTGACGATTCTGGTGAAGATGCTCGGCTACTGCGTGCGCACCGAGGTGCACAGTTCCCAAGGACGCAGCGACATCGAGATAGAGACTTCAGACTACATCTACATCATCGAGCTCAAGGTCGACTCCACTCCGGATGCAGCCCTGGCGCAGATCCATGACAGAGGCTATGCGCGCCAATACGAAATCGACCCCAGGCCGAAAATCCTCATCGGAGCCAACTTCTCCACCCGGACGCGCACCCTCGCCGGCTGGATCACCGACAATGCATGATATTATAACTTCATACTCTCTGACTTGAACCTTTTTTACTTCGCTTCAGTCATATGCCATGCTCCTTACTGAACGAATGTAAGTGGATAAACCTCAGTTTTCGCTTGCGGAAGTTGAATTTATTTATTAATTTTGTTGTTTATAAAATAATACGTTTAAACAATTCATGTTACGCAAGTGAATGATAGGGAAATGTACACCCTGATACTTGAAGGTTTGTTTGAATTCATACATACTCTCAGTCCCATTCTCCTGCGAAACTCAAGTTAATAAGTACACAGATGAAATATATAGGAGCACACGTGAGCAGTGCCGGCGGAGTTGCCAACGCTCCGCTTGAGGCTATAGCCATAGGAGCCAGAAGTTTTGCGCTTTTCACAGGGAGCAGCAACAGGTGGACTTCAAAGAAACTCACCGACAAGGATATAAGCGCGTTTAAGGAAAATTGCCTCCAGGGCGGTTTCAGTCCGGAGCAGATCTTGCCTCACGACAACTTCCTGATAAATCTCGGAAGTCCGGATCCTCAGAAACTGGAGATGAGCCGCAAATCCTTTCTCGACGAGATGAGACGGTGTGAGCAACTCGGGCTGATATATCTTAATTTTCATCCCGGAAGCCATGTCAACGGCATTGAGGAAGATAAATGCCTCGACCTCATAGCGGAATCTATCAATATCACTCTTGAACAGACATCAGGGGTGATGGCAGTTCTCGAATCCACAGCCGGGCAGGGCAGCAATATGGGGCACCGCTTCGAACATCTCGCACATATCATATCCAAAGTTGAGGACAAGTCGAGAATCGGCGTGTGTGTCGACACCTGCCACACATATTCCGCCGGATATGACCTCGCCGACCCTCAAGGCTACCGCCAGACGTGGGAGGACTTCGACAACATCGTAGGCAGCAATTACCTCAAGGCCATTCATCTCAACGACGACCTCCGCACGCTCGGAAGCCGAATCGACCGCCATGCTGAGATAGGGAAGGGCACTCTCGGCATCGATTTTTTCCGGCGTTTCGTCAATGATCCCCGCTTTGATGACATGCCTATCATTCTGGAGACTCCCAACCCTGCGATATGGCCCGAGGAGATAGAACTTCTGTATGGCATGATAGACTGATCCCGTTATTTTCTGAATAAGCGAAATTTGAATTAAACAATTATAATAATGGCAAAGACAAAACCAGATCTCGGATTCTGGAAACTTTGGAACCTGAGTTTCGGATTCTTCGGAGTGCAGATAGCATATGCGCTCCAGAGCGCCAATGTGTCAAGAATTTTCACCACCATCGGTGCGGATCCGCACGACCTCTCTTATTTTTGGATTCTGCCGCCCCTTATGGGCCTCATAGTGCAGCCTATCGTGGGAAGCGCGTCAGACAAGACCTGGAACCGTTTCGGGCGTCGTCTCCCTTATCTTATCATCGGCGCCGCGATCGCCATTCTCGTGATGTGTCTGCTCCCTAACGCCGGAAGTTTCGGACTTACCGTCAGCAATGCCATAATGATAGGTCTCTTCGCTCTTATGATGCTCGACACTTCCATCAATATGGCCATGCAGCCGTTCAAGATGCTTGTAGGCGACATGGTGAATGAGAAGCAGAAGGGCCTGGCTTACTCCATACAGAGTTTCCTCTGCAATGCAGGTTCGATCATCGGATATATATTCCCGTTTCTTTTCGCATGGATAGGTATTGCGAATGTGGCTCCGGTCGGTGAGGTGCCTCCGACTGTGATCTGGTCTTTTTATATCGGCGCCGCAATACTTCTGCTCTGTGTGCTATATTCGCTTGTGAAGATCAAGGAGTGGCCTCCACATATATATAATGAATACAATGGAGTGGAGGAGACATCGAAGAAAGACGAGCCGAAAAAGAATCTTCTGGTGCTTCTGCTTCATGCGCCGAAGACTTTCTGGACTGTCGGACTCGTTCAGTTCTTCTGCTGGTTCGCATTCCTGTTCATGTGGACCTATACCCCCGGCACTGTGGCTATCAATGCCTTCGACACTCCTTCGGTGGATAACGTAAAAGGTGTGACTTTCAACGATGCAGCCGGAAATGCCGTCACTGAGAAAGCAAAGTATATCCTGACTCAAGACAATAAGTTGGTGGTGGCCGACAACAAGGCCATGATCGAACTCTCATCGCTTCCGGCGCCCGCGTCATTGAAAGCGGTGGGCATCATGACTACTGATCATTCCACCGGAGAACTCTTCCTCGATGAAGTGAAAGAGTTCACAATCCCGGATCCCGCTTCCGCTGTGTTCGACCGTCAGGTCGAACTCGATGCCTCTTCCGAACAGTATAATGCAGCGGGCAACTGGGTAGGCATCCTCTTCGCAGTGCAGGCGATAGGCTCCGTGCTCTGGGCGGTTGTGCTTCCGAGATTCCGTAGCCGTAAGTTCTCCTACGCACTGAGCCTCCTGCTCGGCGCGGCCGGATTCATCGGCAGTGCGTTCATCACCAACCAGTATCTGCTTTTCGTGGCTTTCGCGCTCATTGGTTGCGCATGGGCCGCTATGCTCGCATGGCCTTTCACCATTCTGACCAATTCGCTCAGAGGTGGAAACATCGGGGCTTATCTCGGCCTTTTCAACTGTACGATTTGCGTGCCCCAGATCGTGGCCGCGATTCTGGGCAGGGTGATTCTCGGAGGTCTCAGTACGCCCGACCAGGTGGCGCCGCAGGCCACGAT
>USNC01000073.1 GCA_900555915.1 uncultured Porphyromonadaceae bacterium
CGCGTAAGATCGTCGGCAGCGTCAGATGTGTATAAGAGACAGTGCCCACCTCGGGTAACGAAGGCGGACGCTGCTTCCGCGACCTGGAGTGGGAACAGAAAATCCTCCAGATCTGCCGGGAGAGCGGTATCGGCGCCCAGTTCGGCGGCAAATACCTCGTACACGACGTGCGGGTGATCCGCGCTCCGCGCCACGCGGCGTCGTGCCCCGTCGGCATCGGCGTAAGTTGCTCGGCCGACCGCAACATCAAAGCCAAAATTACCGAAGAGGGCATCTTCCTCGAACAGCTCGAGAAGAACCCGGCCCGCTTCCTGCCCAAAGAGGCTCCCGCCATGTCGCCCGCCGTGGACATCGACCTGGATCAAGGCATGGACAAGGTGCGCGAAATCCTCTCCAAATATCCGATCAAAACGCGCCTGAACCTGCGCGGCACGCTCATCGTGGCCCGCGACATCGCCCACGCCCGCATCAAACAGATGCTCGATGAGGGCAAGCCGATGCCCGAATATTTCAAGAAACACCCGATCTATTACGCCGGTCCGGCCAAGACGCCGCAGGGCATGGCTTCGGGTTCGTTCGGCCCCACGACGGCCGGGCGCATGGATCCCTACGTCGACCTGTTCCAGTCGCAGGGCGGTTCGCTGGTGATGGTGGCCAAGGGCAACCGCTCGCAGCAGGTGACCGACGCATGCAAGAAGCACGGCGGCTTCTACCTCGGCTCGATCGGCGGACCGGCTGCCATCCTCGCCAAAAACTCCATCAAGAATGTGGAGCTTCTTGAGTATCCCGAACTCGGAATGGAGGCGATATGGAAGATCGAAGTGGAGAACTTCCCCGCTTTCATCCTTGTAGACAACAAAGGCAACGACTTCTTCAAGCAGATCAAGCCGCGCTGCCCGCTTGCCTGACGCAGAATGACATCATCCGCCAACAGCACACCATGGAAATGGATTCCCTCGCTATATATGGCCGAGGGAATCCCTTATTGTGCTGTCAACACCCTTCCCGTGCTCTTCTACTGCGAGATGGGGATATCCATACCGCAGATCACCGCATGGACCGGACTGCTGTCGCTCCCCTGGATCATACGTCCGCTCTGGAGCCCGTTCGTCGACATATTCTCCACAAAACGGCGATGGACGCTGAGCATGCAGCTGTTCATGACCATCACTATGCTTGCCGTGGCGATGTGTCTGCCCGCCTCATTCTTCTTTGCCTCGACGCTGTCGGTATTCGCATGCATGGCTTTCTTCTCGGCCACCCACGACATTGCCGCCGACGGATTCTACATGCTCGCGCTGACAGACAAGCAGCAGGCTGACTTCGTCGGGATACGCTCCACATTCTACAAAGTGGCGACGGTGTTAGGCCAGGGAGGTCTCACATTGCTCGCCGGCTACATGGAGCGAAGAGGGATGGAACCATCGGGAGCATGGGCCGTGGTGTTCTACTGCCTCACCGCGATATTCCTCGCCATATGGCTATGGCACACCGCCGCACTGCCCCGGCTCGGCAACGACCGCCCTACCGGCGGGAGCACTCCGGGCGAGATACTGCATGACTTCGCCGACACTTTCGCCACCTTCTTCAGAAAACGCCATATCATCGCGGCGCTCTCTTTCATGCTCCTTTTCCGGTTTCCGGAAGCGATGTGCTCTAAAATGGTGGCGATTTTTCTGAAAAGTCCGGCGCATGAGGGTGGTCTCGGCCTCTCGCTGACTGAAATAGGGTTTGCCAACGGCACCGTAGGCGTCATTGCGCTTCTGGCCGGTGGCGTACTGGGCGGAATCGCTATCGGACACGGCGGCCTGCGACGCTGGCTGTGGCCCATGGCGTGCTCGCTGGCGCTCCCCTGCGTGGTGTATTGCCTGCTCGCCATCAGGCCCGACCTTGATTTCAGCATCGTATGCACGGCGATAGGCATCGAGCAGTTCGGCTACGGATTCGGACTCACTGCCCTGATGATGTATATGATATATTTCGCCCACGGCGAGTCTGAGACTTCGCATTATGCCTTCTGCATTGCATTCTCCATGGCCGGCATCATGCTTCCGGGCATGGCCGCAGGCTGGATATTCGACCGGATCCGCGACTTTGAAATAAGCGGACTGAGCGGAGGCAACCCGTTCGAGATATATTTTTGGTTCGTCATGATATGCTGCGCCGCCACATTCATAGCCTGCAGGCTCGTGAAAGGATCCATACAGGAAATGGCACGCCGCGACTCATGACCTTCCGTAAGAGACATTCCATATTCAACACTGATATAATTATGAAAACAACACTGACAATGGCGCTGCTTGCCTCCTCTGTCCTGACAAGCCACGCCACCTACATGGACAAATACGAGGCCAGACAGGCCGAGCCTACGATAGAGATTCCCGATTCCACCGGGTTCAAATTCACCGATGTGAAAGTCAACAGGACAACTTCCGTCAAAGACCAGAACAAGTCTGGGACATGCTGGGCATTCTCCGGCACTTCCATGGTGGAAGACGACGTGATGCGCAAGGGAGGTCCGGAACTCGACATTTCCGAGATGTGGACCGTGCGCAACTGCTACATCGACAAGGCTAAGAAATATATCATGACCGACGGCAAGATCAACTTCGCGCAGGGAGGCTCATTCGCCGACGTGATCTACGCCATGGACAATTACGGAGTGGTGCCCGAAGAAGTTTATGCCGGACTCAACTATGGCGAGGACAAGCATTCCCACTACGAGATGGCCAACGCGCTCGAGGCTTACCTCAACGCTATAAAGAGCAGGCCCAACAAGACCCTGACCACAGCATGGCTCCCGGGATTCGTTGCCATACTCGACGCCTATATGGGACCGGCCGTGGAGACCTTCACCTACAAGGGCAAGACCTACACGCCCCAATCCTTCGCCGAAGAGATGAAGATAGTGCCCGGGGAGTATGTATCCTTCACCAGCTACACGCATCACCCCTTCTACAAACCGTTTGCCATGGAAATATCCGACAACTGGCTATGGTCCGAATGTATAAATGTCCCAATGGAGGAGATGAAGCAGATTGTTGACGAGGCTCTCGACAAAGGCTACACCGTCGGCTGGGCCGCCGACGTGAGCGAGAAAGGATTCAAATGGCGCAAAGGCTACGCCGTGCTCCCCGAGAAAAAGGCAAAGGAAGACATGGACAACGCCGAAGTGGCCCGCTGGACTCAGCTTTCAGATGCCGACCGCGATGCCATGCAGTATGACATCAAGGGTCCGGTGAAGGAACGCAAAGTGACTCAGGAAGACCGCCAGCGCACTTTCGAGAACAAGGAGACCACCGACGACCACGGCATGACAATCGTGGGCTACGCCACAGACCAGGAAGGCAACCGCTACTACAAGGTGAAGAACTCCTGGGACACCAACCAGCTCTATGACGGATATATCTACGTGTCGGAGCCTTACTTCCTCGAGAAGACCCTCGACATAATGGTCAACAAATCGGCCGTGCCCGCAGCAATCGCCAAGAAAGTCGGTCTCTGATAAAACCATCCCCGACTCAATCGTGTTGAATATATACGGGGCGTGCTTCGGCACGTCCCGGATCATATTCATGAAATCACACTACAGATGAAAGAAGTAAAGGCAAAGAAGGCTCTGGGACAACATTTCCTCACGGATATGCCCACTGCGAAGCGCATAGCCGACACAATATCCGAAAGCGAGCTCAGAGCCGCGTGCCCCGACGGACAGGCGCACGAATACGGCTCTCTTCCGGTGCTCGAGATCGGTCCGGGCATGGGAGTGCTGACCAACTTCCTTGTGGAAGCCGGACGCGACGTGACTGCCGTCGAGATCGACACCGAGAGTGTGGAATATCTGCACCGCCACAATCCTGGACTGAAGGTGGTGGAAGGTGACTTTCTAAAACTTGACCTCAACGAGGTCATTGCGGGAGAATTCGCACTCATCGGCAACTATCCCTACAACATATCTTCGCAGATATTCTTCAAGGCCCTCGACTGCAGAGACAAGATTCCCGTGATAGCCGGTATGCTGCAGAAAGAAGTGGCCGAGCGCATATGCAGCGGCCCGGGCTCAAAGGTGTATGGAATCCTGTCGGTGCTTCTGCAGGCGTGGTATGACTGTGAGTATCTGTTCACTGTCGAGCCGGGGGTTTTCTCGCCCCCTCCCAAGGTAAGGAGCGGCGTGCTGCGTCTCGTGCGCAACGGCCGGACTGCGCTCGGCGTTGACGAAAAGAAATTCAAGACTGTCGTAAAGACTGCGTTCGGACAGCGGCGCAAGACACTGCGCAACTCTCTATCGGGCATGATACCCGCCGGCAGTCCCCTTCTCGACGACCCTATACTGAAGGAACGTCCGGAGCGCCTGAGTGTCGAACAGTTCATCTACCTGACACAAAACATGAAATAGCGGATAGCCGGGAGGCTTATCCGCTATTTTCTTTTGGCTTTATTTCTTAGGCCTTATTTCTTCCGGGCATTGTGGATTTCAATCGCCATGTCGTAATACTTGTTCCACAATTCCACCCTTGTCTCCCAGAAATATTTCTTCCGGCTCTCCAGCACTCCTTTGGCCAGAATCTGCAGTTGGCGGGGATTGCGTACTATATCGTTAAGCCTCGCGGCAAATTCCCTGCACACCTTTCCGTAAGACATGACGGGTATGGGGATACCGCATGAATCATCCACGGTGTCGGCCATGCCGCAGTGGCTGAGGGTCATCGTGGGCACCCCCATCGACATCGCTTCCCATATCACTGTGGTGTGCCCCTCCTTAAGCGAGGTTATGATGTGAAGATGAGATCGGTTGAAGATTCTGAATACCTCCTCCCTGTCGACTCGCCCGTGCCACTTTATGAAATGGTCGATACCATGCGCCTTCGCATAACGCTTGTGTTTCTCCTCCAAAGGCCCGTACCCTACTATATTAACTATCAATGGAGCGTTTTTGTCTACCATTGTCAGGGCTTTCAGGAGCGTATGCAGCGATTTCCTCGCATCCAGGCTTCCCACCCAAATGCACTCGATCTTGTCTGACTTGAATTTATCCTCATTGAGCGGGAAAAACTCGTCTACTCCATTTTCCGGCAGTATGTGCAGATCCCTTCTGCCTGCAATGCGCTCCACGACACTGGCATTCTCCGTATGATTCACCAGCAGGAGGTCGGTCTCTTTCAATGCCTTCCTGATACGCCGGCTGAAAGTGTACTGCAACACGTTGACAGTTTCCTTCACCACAATCTCCAAAGCCCCTCTGAACGAGGACGCACCGGGAAGCAGACGCATCGGCGCGCTGGATATCCCGCCGATCGGCCCCCATATATAAGGCAGCCCAAGTTGACGCAGATAGCCCGGCTCGCGGTATCCAATTGGTCCGAGATAATGTATAAGGTCGATTTTCTCTCTGGCTATGATCTGCCTTGCAGTCTCAGCGACAAGACGGTGAAAACGTCTGTAGACGGAGTAGAACCGATAGTAGGCTAATCTGCCATTCCCTATGCGCTCGATTCTTCTCCTGATATCCTCATCAGGCAGAACTGGAACAAACTCCACATTCTCAACACGGTTAGCCTGCAGATACTTCTGCATTTTATCCACATTCCCTATACAAGTCCATCCTTCAGACACACCATACAGCACGGTCAGGCGGTTGGTCCGGCTCATATTGACCACATAGTTCCAGGCCACGGCAAATTCCGAGCCCGCGTATGGCGATATCTGATATGCGAAAACAAGTATATGCTTCATGCCAATAAAATCTTAGAGGGCGTATCTTAAATGCAGTCAAATTAAGGCCTCAAGCCTGATTTTTCACCTACCCCCCCGGGCTTGTAGCCCGGGGCCTGCTGATACTCGGTCAGTAAGTCCCCGAGGGATGCCTTGTTATAGGTCGACCTCCCTCGCGCACTTTAAGGTGTTGCACATAAACTAACCTCATAACCTCATAACCTCATAACCTCATAACCTTCAAGTTGAGCGACAGCGAAACTTGAATTATTCAACGGTTCTTATACATCTCCTCGTAATACTTTTCGTATTCTCCCGAGGTGATGTTGTCCATCCAGTCCTGGTGGTCGAGATACCAGCGCACGGTCTTCTCGATCCCTTCCTCAAACTGGAGGCTCGGCTCCCAGCCGAGTTCCGCCTGGAGTTTGCGGCTGTCGATGGCGTAGCGCATGTCGTGGCCGAGGCGGTCGGTGACGTAGGTGATCAGTTTCTCGGAAGAGCCTTCCGGATTGCCGAGCAGACGGTCTACTGTCTTGATGATTACCTTGATGAGATCAATGTTCTTCCACTCGTTGAAACCGCCGATGTTGTAAGTGTCGGCGATCTTTCCCTCATGGAATATGAGATCAATGGCGCGGGCGTGGTCCTCTACATACAGCCAGTCGCGCACATTCTCTCCCTTGCCGTAGACCGGAAGCGGCTTGCCGTGGCGGATGTTGTTGATGAAAAGCGGAATCAGTTTTTCGGGAAATTGGTAGGGTCCGTAGTTGTTCGAGCAGTTGGTCACGATCGTGGGCAAGCCGTAGGTGTCGTGGTAGGCGCGCACGAAATGGTCGCTCGAGGCCTTCGATGCCGAATAGGGAGAGTGGGGATTGTATTTGGTAGTCTCAAGGAAGAACTCGGTGCCGTAGGCCATGTCGTCCTCGCTCGATGCCTTGGTGGTGAAAGGAGCCGGAACTCCTTCGGGATGTGTCAGTTCGAGGGCGCCGTAGACCTCGTCGGTCGAGATATGGTAAAACCGCTTCCCGTCGTATTTCTCCGGCAGAGTGTCCCAGTATTCCTTGGCGGCCTGCAGCAGGGCGAGGGTGCCCATCACGTTGGTCCGTGCGAAGGTGAAGGGATCCTTGATGGAGCGGTCCACGTGCTGTCTCTTATACACATCTCCGAGCCCACGAGACACTGAGCGATCTCGTAT
>USNC01000074.1 GCA_900555915.1 uncultured Porphyromonadaceae bacterium
GTCGTAGCTCGGTTGCCATTCGGTGATTTTTGGCGAGAAGAGGGTCTCAAGTGCGAATTCGCTGAGGCGCGCCTCGATATATCGGGGAGCCGCCGCGGAGTCGCCCGTGAGTATGTTGCCCCAGTTTCCCTGGGTGTCGATAAGCAGTTCCTTCTGGCCGAGCTGCACGAGTGCGTCGCCTATGGAGGCGTCGCCGTGCGGGTGGTAGCTCATGGTGCTGCCCACGATGTTGGCCACCTTGTTGAAGCGGCCGTCGTCGAGGGTCTGCATCGTGTGCAGGATTCGTCGCTGCACCGGTTTCAATCCGTCTTCTATGTGGGGCACCGCGCGTTCCAGGATCACGTAGCTTGCATATTCGAGATACCAGTTGCGGAACATGCCCGACAACTGATGCTTCTTGTCGCTTGCTCCCGGCACTTTATAAGACGGTGTGGGCGGTTCCGGAATGTCGCTGTCGGCATCCTCGTCGAGCATGACATCGGCATCCGATTCAGGATAAACTGAGTCGGAAATTTCCCGCGATTCAGATTCGTCTGTATCCGGTGAAGTCGGGATATCTTTGTCAAAATCCTGAGTCTCAGCGGTATGGTTCTCAGTTTTGTCTATAGTGTTCTCTTCTTCTGAAAAATTGTCGGTGTTGAATTCCATGTCTTCGATGTCGGCCATAATTGTGCGGTTTGCACAAAATTACTAAAAAAAAACGAGATATGCAAGATTCATTTTTCACCCCGGGTGAAAAATGAGATTTATAAGATGCGAAAAGTCCGCCTTGCGGGCGGACTTTTCTGAAGTGTTGATTATGATAAACTGTGTCAATTGCGGAGTTTGATGGAGCGGGTCACCCCATTGACTGAATAATGCAGTATGTAGACGCCATGATTGAGCGAGCGCAAAGTGCCGATGGCTTCGTTCACGGTCGATGTGAACGATCTGAGTGGCGTGCCGTCGATGGAGAATATCTTGCAGTCCGCTGTCATGTCGCCTTCGATCTCGACTACCGCGTCTGTGTCGGATATGCTGATTTTCCCTTCGGTAGGAGTGACGTCTGACACGATCCAGCATAGTCCTTCCGGAAGTTCGGGCAGATTCAAGCGGGGCACGGCCGCGGCCTGTGAGGCTGTCCAGAGTGTGAACTCGTCGCCTATGGCGGGCTTGTAGCCGTTTAATGTCACTGTCACTTCTCCCTCTATTGCCAAAGTGCCTTCCACTGCGATCGAACCATAACGTTTCTTGTCGTAGAATTTTGACAGGAACTGAGATCCCGGCTGCATAGTGAGGTCATGATTGAAGTTGAGGGTCCAGAATGTCTTCGACTTGTTGGGGCTGATCGGGTTGAGGATGGCTCCTTCGGTAAATGTCACAGATGAATTGTTGAGGCCGCCGCATCCGGAGAGGGTGCCTTTCACGGTCATGGCTCTCGCGCCGAGCATCGACTTGCTGTTGTTGTTGGCTTCCGGATTGAGTTCGATGGTGCCTTCGTTGAGGCTTACGATTCCCATAGAGCCGTTTTCCTTGGTCAGCGTCAGTTTGTCGGTGCCGTTTTTGTCGATGCCGACACTTGTGCCGAACGTGCCGCTGAATTCAGTGTCTTCGCCATATCCGGTTATCACGAATTTCTTGCTCTGGTTGCCGAGCACTCCCTTTCCGCTTATGGCGCCTACCTTTATTTCGGATGCGCTGATATTGAATGTGGTGCCTTCCGAAATCACGAGATGAGCCTTGGGTAGACCCTTGCTTGAGTTGAAATCGAATGAACTTCCGTAGTTGTTGACCGAACTGCCTGTGTTCTGGGTGGCTGTCAGTTTGCCTTCGAAGTTGCTCCAGTCTCCCTCAAGTGTGTTGCGTATCCAGGGAGCATACACTTCAAGCGCTCCCTCGCCGGTAAGCGTACCCTTGTAGGCGCAGCGTCCGTCGAGAGTCAGTTTTCCTGATTTGCCCTTGGGCACAATGAAATTTGCATTGTCTGTGCTGTATGAGCCGGTGCTGTTGTTGTGGATAAGTTCCACTTTATTGCCGTTGAATACCACATTCTTGCCTACGGAGTGGCTGTCGCCCTCGTCATACACTTTTCCGCCTTCAATGCTGAGAGTGTCGAGCGTGCAGCTGATGGCAAGGTTGAGTTGTCCGTTGCCGAGTTTGCGCAGTTTGCCGCCCCCGGTCAGTTTGCCGCCGGTCAGTGTGAACGCGCCCGACGTCACGCTTATTCCGCCGTCGATGGCCTGGATGGGATGGCTGCCCTTGCCTGCGGCGGTTATACCGAGCACTCCGCCGTTGCTGAGTGTTATCTTGTTGCTGTAGTGTCCGAGCGAACCGTTGGCCGCGCCTTCGTTGGCGCCGAGCGATGCTGCTTCAAGAGTTCCGTTGTAGATGCTGATCTGTCCGGTGAAAGTGTTGACATTCTTGATGGAGGCTTTCCCTGTGCCTCTCTTCTCGATGTCGCATTCGCCGGTGATGCTTGCTCCGGATATTGTGAAGTTCTTCTTGCTGTTGTTGAATACGATTTTCGACGGATAGATGTCTGCCGGGATGGTGATGGCGGTGACTGTGGCGTTGTCGTCGAATATCACACGGTCGCCTGCCACGAACCCGGTGGCTTCACCAGTAGCTTCTATCACGAAGTTGGCGGCGTCGCTGAGTTCCCAGTTGCCCGACTCAGCACCGGTCCATACCACATCTGTGGCCTCGCGTGTCTCTGCCACTGTAAAGGTCAGTCTGCCGTCGGCATATGCGAGAGTTGCCTTGAGCCCGTTGAGCCCTTCCACCGCTATGTCGTTCAGGTCGCCTTCTATCTTGCTTATCTCACCTATAAGATACTCGCCGGCCGGTATTTTTGAGTCGGCTGCGCCGGGATGCTGGCTGAATGCGATGACCGGCGTGCTGTATTGCGGTCCGTTTTCCCAGTTCTTTTTCTCTATCTTCAGATTGTCGGCTTTTATCATGTCGGCCGAGCCGTCGGCGAAGAGGTCGATGTTGAGTCTCGCTCCGAATCCGAGGCTCAGGTCAGAAGTCTCGGCCGAAGACGCCCTGTCGTCAGATCCTATGATGATTTCCGAACCATAGAGACTCTCTATCCCCTTCATGAATTTGCCGCCGTCGGTCTGAAGTTTGCCGAACCGGTTGATCCATACATGGCTGGCTGCCATTTTGCCGTTGAAGGCAAGAGTGCCGTCCCAGATTTCGGTGTCGCCCTTGTGATTCTGAGCCGCGTCCGGCAGAATGAGAGTTCCGCCGCCGAGTTTCACGAGTTTCATGTCGCCCCCAAATCCTCCGCCTGTAAGCGTGTGGGTGAAGTATTCATACTTGATGTTGTCGTTGTTGCCTGAGCCCTGCACCCAAGAGGGAGCATTGTCGATGAATATGTCGGGTGCAGCTCCTTCTGCTATGGACGCGGTGGCGTCGCCCGTGGTGGCGAAAACAAATCGTTTGCCGGTTCCGGCTACAGTGCCGTTCACTTCCTCCGCATCATTCATCGTGGGGCAGGGAGGAGCCTGGGTTATACCCTCGAGTTCACCGAGGAAGTAGCTCACGTGTGGAGTCTGGTTGTAGCCGTTCATCTGCCATACCATCGCGTTGCGGTATTGCGGGTCGTGTAGCAGCGTGTAGATGCGGTGCTCGGTAGGGATGGTTGTGGTGTATATTCTGATGGCCGAGTTGTCGTCGGTGCGCAATATCACCTCCTCACGCCAGTCGCCGAAGATATCGGCCTGCATGCATGGGGTTCCTTTGGTGTCGTTGTTGGTCTTTGTGCCTGCGAAAGTGCGGATTCTCCCCTTGCCATATTTGTAGATAGCCCCGGGAGTGTTTTTTCCGTTTTCATAGTTGAAGGTCTCGTCGAGCAGGTCGCCGTCCCAGAAGATTCTGAAGTTCTGTGCCACGTCGGCTGTAGAAGTGGCGTTGCCGATATGGTCGTTGGTGACGCAGGATATGAGGCTCTGGCTGTCGCGTGATGTGATGAAGGCCGCGCCGGGGAAGTCGTTGGTGAAATTTCCTGCTATGGCACGTCCGTCGTCGTTGCCGCCTGTGGTGCGGTAATAGATCTTGCTTGTGGTCGCGTCGCGGTAGTTGTTGTTGGGGCGGTCTTCGTTGCAGGCCACTATTTCCGAGCGATACACATAGGGGTTGAAGTCGCCCACGTGGTGGCTGTCGCCGTGGCCGAGACCTGTTGATGAAAGACCGAGACCGTTGTCGTCGATCACCATCGACCCGAACACTATCTCGTCGCGTCCGTCCCAGTCCACGTCGGCCACCGAGTAGTTGTGGTAGCCCTGGCCGTACCATGGGCTGCCGGGAGTGTTGCAGTTCCAGCGCCAGCGCTCTTTAAGTTGGTGGGTGGCCGGGTCCACGTCGTAGGCGATCATCTTGTGTCGTGTGTATATGCCGCGGGCAAGGAAGATGCTCGGGTTGCGTCCGTCCAGATATGGCGCGCCGAAGAAGTGCTTGTTGCTGCGGTGGCCGTATCCGTCGCCCCATGCGGCGTTCAGGTCGGTCTCGCCGGCTTCGAAACGTGGCAAGGGGTAGTCTGTTACGCTATATGGTTTCGCACTCAGGCCGTCCATATATATGAGATACTCGTTGCCGACGCGTGTGAAGTGTCCGCCGCCGCCTTGTCCGAGTTGGTTACGGGTATTCTGTGTAGGGTCGCCCACTACATATTCCGAGCCGTCGGCCTGATGTATCACCATTCCGTCGCCGCCGCGCAGGACGCATTCGGCGCGTCCGTCGCCGTCCCAGTCATAGGCGGCGATGTTGAGCTCGTTGCTTTGGAAGTCTACCATGTTGGGGCCGGCGCTTATCCACCAGAGAAGAGTGCCGTCAAGTTTGTAGGCGTGTATCACGTCAAACTCCGTAGCGTCATACGGATAAGCGTTCCTTATATCGTTGAGGCTTCGGAGTTTGATTATTATCTCCATCTCGCCGTCTCCGTCGAGGTCGGCTATAGTCGCGTCGTTGGGCTCATAGTCGGCGGAAGGCACGGGTGCCATCTTTATCTCAAGGTAGTCGTTGGCAAGGGTTGCCGTCTCCTTGCTTTCTCCGGTTTCGGTTCCGTTGACCACGGTCTTGACTATGTATCTGCTTCCTGCAGACCCGGCAGGGTCGGTGAAGTTTGATACGGTCAGCGGTTCTGAATTCACGAGAGTTCTGTCGCGGTAAAGATTGAACTTCACGTCGTCGGTGTCTTCTCCGAAGACTCGCCAGCTCGCGAAGACTCCGGCGTCGGTCTTGACCGCTGTCAGTCCGCGGTCGAGGCGGTCCATACGGCGTTGTGCTGAGGCCGGCAGAGCGATGAAGGCGGCTGCAGCGAGTCCGAGCAATAACTTTTTCATATTGATGTCAGGTATTTATGTTCTCTTGAAATGCAAATTTACTAAAAAGAATCTTCATTTGCAAGAAAAAAGTATTGCAACAAAAAAAGTCCGCCTTTAGGGGGCGGACTTTCTTGGTTTTGTATGCAGGGGAAGATTACTTCACGATGATCTTCTTGCCGTTGTGGATGTAGAGACCCGGACGGGTGGGTTCTGCTACGCGGATACCGTCGATTGTGTAGTAGTAGTTGTCGCCTTCTGCTTCAACTTCCACACCATCTACGCTGCCGCCTTTCTGCTTGAAGACAGTAACCTTGGTGCAGGCTGTGTCGATACGGTAAACGGGAACTGATACAGTGTATTTGCCGGTTGCTTCGTCGAGTGTGCCGGTTGCTGCTACGCTGTAGACCTCATCCTCACCTTCGAGCACGTTGTAGTATTCTTCTGTAGTGGCTACAACCGGGTGGCAGGAGTTGCCGCCGTAGTTGTTGATTCTGTTGGCTACCACGAAGTCTGATTCTTCAAGGTCGAGAACGTCGATGTTCTTGTTGTTGCCACCCTTTGTAGAGTTGTTGCATACACCGATGTGCTGCAGAAGAGTCACGTTGTGGTTTGCGAATACACGGACGCCGGGGAAGAGTTCATAACCTTCTACGTTGATGCCCTTGTCGCCTTCTTCGTCGCCGATTTCAGAGTAGTTGAGCACGTTGGTTGTGTTGTCTTCTGCCAGGAAGCCGAAGGGATATGCCATGTCGCGTACTACTGCGCCTTCTTCATTCTCATGCTCTGTACCTGCTACCTCATAGTAGAGACGCTTGCGTGCTGTCCAGTTGTTGAAGCCGCTTGTGCTTGCGCTGTTGAGCACCTTCCAGTCGGTGAAGCCTGCAGCCTTGGCGTCAGAGTCGCTCAGGCGTGCGAAGTCGTAAGTCTGCTTAACTTCAAATTCGAGGTTGTTCTCTACAGAGACAGTCGTTGCCTGGTAGCCGAAAGATTCGGATGTGATCTTGAGGATACCTTCTTCGTCTACGTTTACTACATAGCCCGATGCAACGCCGTCTTCTGCGATTGTTTTGCCGCTCTTGCCTACGAACTCATAGTTGAGGAAGATAGTCGGCTGCAGGGGAACGTCAGCGTTGCTGATGCTGAGAGTGTAGGATTTAGCAAATCCGGCCTTAACGGAGGAGATGGTTGCTGTCGCGCCGGGGAGTACACAAGGTGTGCAGTCTACCGCTACCTCAACTTCCTTGGAAGTGGCTGTTCCGCAAGTGGTGTAAGCCTTGAGTGTACCGCTCTGGGTGGTCTCATACACGTAGCCTTCTTCAGAATATTCCACTGTCTCTTCTCTGCCGTCTGTGCCGATCACGTGAAGAGTCTCACCGTCTGTGAATGTGATGGTGTAGGCACGCATGTTGAGATCAAGTTCCTCTTCTGCATTCATGCCGATACGGGTGAGGGCGATAGTCGGCTCGTTGGCCCAGTCGTAGTCCTGTCTCTTATACACATCTGACGCTGCCGACGATCTTACGCGTGTAGAT
>USNC01000075.1 GCA_900555915.1 uncultured Porphyromonadaceae bacterium
GAGATCGCTCAGTGTCTCGTGGGCTCGGAGATGTGTATAAGAGACAGGTCCATATATAAGGAAAGCGCCTTCCGCGCCAACGAAGGAGAGGGAATGATGTGGATATCGGGCCAAGACCTCAGGAATGTAAGCATATCAGGCACAGGACGCATCGACGGCAACGCCGTGGCCTTCATGGGAGCAGAACTTGACGATTCATTCGAGCTTAAGCCTGTCAGCACGTTCGATCCCCGTCCGCACGTGCTGACCCTCACCGGATGCGAGAACGTACGCATCAGCGACGTGACGGTATCCAACTCCGCCTACTGGACCATCCACCTCATCGGCTGCCACGATGTGGCCATCAGCGGCATCTCCCTGCTCAACAACCTCAAGGTGCGCAATGGCGACGGCATAGACATCGACCATTCGCACAAAGTGAGGATCTCAGACTGCTACATAGAAAGCGGCGACGACTGCATCTGCCTCAAAAACCGCAGGGAATTCGAAGAATACGGACCTTGCTACGACATAACGGTGAGCAACTGCATCATGACCTCCCGCTCATGCGCCGTGAAGATAGGCTCGGAGAATATGGACAGGATCTCGGACGTGGTCTTCGACAACTGCATCATACGCGACTCCAACCGAGGCATCGGCATCCAGAACCGCGACGAGGGAACGGTAGAGAACGTGGTCTTCTCCAACATCATACTTGACTGCCACCTCTTCTCGGAGGTATGGTGGGGCCAGTCAGAGCCGATCTACATCACCTCATATCCGCGCGCCGTCGGCAACCACAAGGACGCAGGCTGGAGATTTCCGAAAGGCGCCACGAAGGGAGCCTGCGGCGAAGTGCGCGACATACGCTTCATAAACATCTTCGCAAAATCGGAAAACGGGATCTTCATAGGGTGCGACACTCCGGGCAAGATCAGCGACATACTGCTCGACAATGTCAGGATCGACCTTGTAGACGCGACTCCATATGAAAAAGGAGTGTACGACCGCCGGCCATGCGACGGCGAGGGCTGGCTCCGGGGCAAGACCTACGGAATCTACAACGAGAATGCCCTCGATGTGAGAGTGCGCGACCTGGATGTGCGCCTTATCAGTTTTCCGAAAGAGAAATACGGAGGCGACAAGAACATGTGAACCGCCGTTGTCGCTTTTCCAAAATACCGACGTAAGCAACTCCCGCTCGGAGAGCGGGACAACCTATAACTAAAACAACCATAATGAATATACGATTTATTGCTTTTATAGCCGGGATGGGACTGCTTTCCATCAGCGCATCAACGGCGACTGCGGAGGCGCTTGCTCCGGCAGCCGACGCAGGATATCTCTTCACATACTTCACCGGCAACGACCCGCTCGACGAGAGCATCCACTTCGCATTGAGCCGCGACGGGCTGAACTTCAAGGCCCTCAACGACAACGCCCCGGTGATCGACTCCCGCCTGATAAGCGAGACAGGCGGAGTGCGCGACCCTCACATACTCCGCAGCGAGGACGGCAAGACATTCTACATGGCGGTCACCGACATGACCTCCTGCAAGGGTTGGGACTCCAACCGCGGCCTGACGCTTCTGAAATCAGACGACCTCATCAACTGGACAGCCAGCCCCATCAACATACAGAAGCGCTACAAGGGTCATGACGACCTGAAGCGCGTCTGGGCACCACAGACCATCTACGACAAAGACGCCGGAAAATACATGGTCTACTTCTCGATGCAGCATGGCGACGGACCCGACATCATCTACTACGCCTATGCCAACGACGACTTCACCGACCTCACAGGGAAACCGAAACCACTCTTCATCCCGAAAAACAAACTCTCCTGCATCGACGGCGACATAGTATATAAAGACGGCCTCTACCACCTCTTCTACAAGACAGAAGGCAACGGCAACGGCATCAAGAAGGCGACGACAAAGAAACTGACCTCGGGGAAATGGGAAGAATCGCCCGACTACAAGCAGCAGACCGACAAGGCAGTGGAAGGAGCCGGAACATTCAAGATCAACGGAAGCGACCGCTATATATTGATGTATGACGTCTACATGAACGGCGCCTACCAGTTTACCGAATCGACCGACCTCGACCATTTCAAGGAGATCGACTCCCGGGTGAGCATGGATTTCCATCCGCGCCACGGCAGCGTTCTGCCCATAAGCGAAGAGGAATACACGCGCCTGGAGAAGGCCTTCCCGAGCAACGACGTGAAGATAAGCAACCCCGTTCTGCCCGAATTCCACGCCGATCCGGAGATACTTCTGAGCGAGAAGACCGGCAGATACTACATCTACTCCACCACCGACGGAGTGCCCGGCTGGGGCGGCACACACTACACATGCTACAGTTCAGACAACCTTCGCGACTGGAAATACGAGGGAGTGGCACTCGACGCCTCCACCGAGTCGATACCCTGGGCCGACGGCAACCTGTGGGCCCCGGCGATCGAGGAAAAGAAGATCGACGGCAAATACAAATACTTCCTCTACTTCAGCGCCAAACCCAAAGACGGCGAGCGTAAGGTGATAGGGGTGGCAACGGCCGACACCCCCGCCGGCCCCTTCAAGGCGGAGCCGGCACCCATGATCACGAAGTCGCCCTCCGGCCGCGGACAGCAGATCGATGTGGACGTCTTCACCGACCCCGTCAGCGGCAAGAGTTACATCTACTGGGGCAACAGCCACATGGCCGGAGCCGAACTGAGCCCCGACATGAAGAGCCTGAAGGAAGAGACAATCACCGTGATGACCCCGCAGGGAGGAACGCTCGAGGACTGGCAATACCGCGAGGCGCCATACGTATTCTGGCGCGACGGCAAGTATTACTTCACATGGTCGGTCGACGACACCGGCGCCACAAACTACCATGTGGCTTACGGCACCTCCGACAATCCCCTCGGTCCGATAGAGATCGCCGATCCCTGCATAGCTATGATCCAGAAACCATCTGCCAAAATGTACGGCACCGCCCACAACTCGGTGCTCCGCGTACCGGGCAAGGATGGGGAGGCCGACCGCTGGTATATGGTCTACCACCGCATCCATCCCGATTACATCAAGAAAGAGAACCGTCCGGGAATCCACCGCGAGGTTTGCATCTCGCCGATGAAGTTCAATCCTGACGGAAGCATCATGCAGGTGAACCCGGCGGTCAAGAATTGAAAATCGAAAATTGAGAATTGAGAATTTAGGAATCATGAAAAGATTTTTGATAAGCCTCAGTCTGCTGGCATGTGTGCTGTGTTGCATGGGCCTCAGCCCCGAGCAGGCCGGCGGCATCTATTATGCCTACGACGTAGATAACGACACACTTCAGCCGGCACCGTCGGGATTCGAGCCCGTATACGTGTCGCACTACGGCAGGCACGGATCGCGCTGGCCTGTAAACCCGAAAATCTACAAGATTACCGCCGACTTCTTCCAGGATCAGCAACAGGCCCAGAACCTGACAGCAGAAGGGAAAGCGGTGTGGAAACTGACCACCCTCTGCGCCGGGAACGCCGCCGGCCATCTCGGCGAACTGACACCGCTCGGCGAAAGACAGCACCGCGCCATCGCCCGCCGCATGGCCGAAAGGTTTCCCGAGCTATTCAAGGCAGGAGCGCGCGTGGAGGCACGCAGTAGCACAGAGCCCCGGTGCATCATGAGCATGGCCGCCTTCTGCGAGGCCCTCAAGGAGCGACACAGCGGCATCGACCTGCGGCGTCATGCCAGCCCGGGCGACATGGACTTCATCCACCACAAGACAGAAACCGCCACGCTGATGAACAGCGACGACGCCCCCTGGCGATGGGAATTTGACCAATACCGCGACTCAGTGTCGCTATGTCCGGCGCTTGCCGGGCGACTTTTCAAGGAGGTGCCCGACACCACCGCCCTGCCGCTTTTCCTGCGCAGCCTTTACGACATCGCCATCTCGGTGCAGGACATAGACGGACTCGAAGCCGACCTGCTCGGGATTTTCGCGCCCGAAGATCTGGAAAAGATATGGAAAGCCTCCAACTACATACAGTATGTAGGCAACGCCCGCTCCCCGCTGAGCGGCCACAGCGGACCGGAATGCGTCAGACCGCTGCTTGAGGAAATCATCAGCCGGGCCGACGAAATGCTGCAGAGCGGAGAAGTATCTGTCGACCTGAGGTTTGGTCACGACACCGACCTTCTCCGGCTTGTGTCGCTTCTCAACCTTGACGGCTACGGCGTAGAGACAGAGGATATCGACGAAGCGGCCACCCTCTGGCCAAACTACCGGATAGCCCCCATGGGCGCGAATCTCCAGCTTATCTTCTACCGCAACAGCGCAGGCGACGTGCTCGTGGCACCCCGCCTAAACGAAAAGCCGGCCCGTCTGCCCGACATTACTGAAGCTGCACCCGGCTTCTACGCCTGGGAAGATTTCAAGGCCTCGGCTGGAGGTGTGGGAATGAAAAAATGAAAATTGTTGGCGGTTTGAGAAATTTTTAATAACTTTGTGGATAATCAGTTTTCCAAAGCGGAAGCAGAGACATAAGAAATAACAGGAATATAAAAAAAGTATGGAATACAAGAGAATACTGTTGAAACTGTCGGGCGAGTCACTGATGGGATCGCAAGGCTACGGCATAGACCGCGAGCGTCTTGAAGACTACGCGCGCCAGATAAAGGAAATAGCCGACGCGGGTGTTGAAATCGGAATAGTGATCGGCGGAGGCAATATCTTCCGCGGCCTGTCGGGCGCGTCGAAAGGATTCGACCGCGTGAAGGGCGACCAGATGGGAATGCTCGCCACGGTGATAAATTCGCTCGCCCTCTCCTCGGCACTCGAATCGGCAGGCCAGCCGGCGCAGGTGCTCACCGCCATCAACATGTTTCCTATCGGCAAGCCCTACAGCAAGTGGGAGGCCATCGATGCCATGAAGCAGGGCAAAGTTGCGATCATGAGCTGCGGCACCGGCCAGCCCTTCTTCACCACCGACACCGGATCGGCACTTCGCGCCATCGAGATAGAAGCGGACGTGATGCTGAAAGGCACCCGCGTTGACGGCGTCTACACCGCAGATCCGGAAAAAGACCCGAAGGCCACCAAGTTTGACAAGATCACGTATGACGCAGTAATCTCAGCCGGCCTCAAAGTGATGGACCTTACGGCCACCGCACTCTGCAAGGAAAACAACATGCCGATCTATGTATTCAACATGGACAAGCCCGGCAACCTGAAGAAGATGATGACGGGCGAAAATGTAGGAACTTTGGTTTATTGACAATGCACAATGTTCAATGCATAATGCATAATGCATAATGCATTATCACCTGCAAACGGGAGTTGACTCTGCAGCGACGATTCGGGACTGCCGGAATTTAGACCAATTAATGCATAATGCATAATCACCTGCAAACGGGAGTTGACTCTGCAGCGACGACGGATTGTTGGGACTACGTTTCGGAGAACAACAGCGCCAATAAGAAAAAAAATAAATATTAATCAAAATGGAAGTAAAGGAATATTTGGACAATGCGCAGGAGGCCATGGAACTCGCTGCCGACTATCTTGAAGAAACATTGGCCCGCGTACGCGCCGGCAAGGCCTCGGCCAAACTGCTCGACGGCATCCGCGTGGATTACTACGGGAGCATGTCGCCCATCTCCAATGTAGCGAACGTATCGGTGCCCGACGCACGCACCATCGCCATCACTCCCTGGGAGAAATCCATGTTCCGGGTGATAGAGAAAGCCATCATCGACTCCGAGCTCGGCATCACCCCCGAGAACAACGGCGAAGTGATCCGCCTCACCATTCCGCCTCTGACCGAAGACCGCCGCAAGCAGCTGGTGAAGCAGTGCAAGGCAGAAGCCGAGAACGCCAAAGTCTCCGTACGCAACGCCCGCCGCGAAGCCATCGACGGCCTCAAGAAGGAAATCAAGCAGGGACTGAGCGAAGACATCGAAAAGGATGCCGAAGGCAACGTGCAGAAACTCCATGACAAATGGCTGAAAAAGATAGACGAGATCTTCGCAGCCAAGGAAAAGGAAATCCTCACAGTGTGACAGCAGTGTCGCATACGAAGCAAGACCAGGCCCCGCTTCAGACAGACATGAGGCGGGGCTTCCTTATAAGACCCCATTTCATAAAACCAAACTCCAACCAACCTGAATTATGAAAACTTTGATTGCAGCCGGCGCACTGGCCGTCTGTGTCACGTCAGCATTCGGCCAGACATTCGAAGAGTGGCAGAATCCGGAGGTGAACGCAGTGAACCGTGCTCCGATGCGCTCCGAATCGTTCGCCTTCCGCAAGGGAGAATCGGGAAGCATGAAGACCGACCGGAAGAATTCGGCCAATTACCTTAGCCTCAACGGCAACTGGAAGTTCAACTGGGTAAACGACGCCACCCAGCGCCCCACCGACTTCTGGAAGAAAGACTTCAACGACAAAGGCTGGGACACAATAAAAGTGCCCGGCATGTGGGAACTCAACGGCTACGGCGATCCGATATATGTCAACACGAAATATCCCTGGGACAACTACTTCAAGAACAATCCCCCCTATGTGCCGACACAGGAAAACCACGTGGGCACCTACAGGCGCGAGATAAAGATACCGGCCGACTGGAAAGGGAAAGAAATCTTCGCGCATTTCGGATCAGTCACCTCCAACATCTACCTCTGGGTCAACGGCCGCTACGTCGGCTACAGCGAAGACCTGTCTCTTATACACATCTCCGAGCCCACGAGACACTGAGCGATCTCG
>USNC01000076.1 GCA_900555915.1 uncultured Porphyromonadaceae bacterium
CGAGATCGCTCAGTGTCTCGTGGGCTCGGAGATGTGTATAAGAGACAGCCATGAAGTCGGTTTCGGCCGATGGAAGCGTGTTCACATTCGTCAACCCCAACACCGACAGGGCCGTCACATTCAGTTTCGATTTCCCGACGAAAGAGAATGCCGACTACAAAGTGGTATCCACATCCTACGGCGACGAATGCGCGTATGACGCCGCGGCGGGGAAAGTCACCGTGCCGGCCAACTGCTATGTGGTGATAGCGACGCAGGGTGTCAGCCGCGTGGAGGGGGCGGAAGCGGAACCGGCCTCCGGAGCGCCCGAATATTACAACATGCAGGGAATCCGCATCAAGTCGCCTGCCGCCGGCGAACTGCACATAGTGAGAAAAGGAACCGCATCATATAAAGCCATAGCCGAATGAAAAGAGTACTCATAGTAGGGGCCGGAGGATTTCTCGGCTCGCATCTGCTGGCAGAGGCCGCAGGCCGCGCCGGCCTCGAGGTATATGCCGGGGTGAGGGAATCCACCTCCACCCGCTGGTTTCCGGAAGGAGTGACCAGGGTGGTGTTCGACTTCGAGAGTCCGGCCGAGGTGGAGAGAGTCCTGACCACGACGCTTCCCGAGGGGGAGCGCTGGGACTGGATAATATATAATCTCGGCGCCACCAAATGTCTGCGCTACAAGGATTTCGACCATATCAACCACGATCTGCTCCGCACATTTGTAGAGGCTCTGGAGCGCACCGGCATGATGCCCGACAAGTTCCTTTACATCAGTTCGCTCTCGGCGATGGGAGCCGGCGACGAGAAGACTTACGCGCCCTTCACCGAGAGAATGATACCGCACCCCAACACCCGCTACGGCGCCTCCAAACTGAAGGCCGAGATGCTTCTCCAGATGCAGGGCGTGCCGTATATCATATTCCGGTGTACGGGAATCTACGGCCCGCGCGACCATGATTATTTCCTCATGTTCGACGCCATGCGGAAGGGGATCGACTTCTCGGTGGGATTCCGCAAGCAGCTGCTGACATTCATATATGCCCCCGACCTCGCTCTCGCCGCGTTCGAGGCTCTCGGGAAGTCTCCGGTGAAGGAAGTCTACAACATAGCCGAGCCGCGCGCCTACACGCAGGCGGAGTTCCGGAAGACAGTGTCGGGGAAACTGGGGAAGAAACTTATAGTCCCGGTCAAGGTGCCGCTGTGGGCCACTCGGGCGGTGAGCTGGGTGTGCGAGAAGGCGGGAGTGGTGAGAGGGCGCCCGTCGACGCTCAACACCGACAAGTTCAACATAATGAAGCAGCGCAACTGGAGCGCCGACACCTCGAAGGCCAGGGAGGCATTCGGCTTCTCCGCCCCCACGCCGCTTGAGAAAGGCGTGTCGGAGAGCATAGACTGGTACAGGAAGGAAGGGTGGCTGAGATGAACATGACCGATTTCACCGGCGCCGCCGGCGCGAGCTGGGTATATGTGATATTGTTTCTGCTCTTCTTCGCGGCATGCGTAAGGGCGCGGGGCAGTCTGCGGTTTGCGGGCGCTTTCCTGCGCGATGTGGTGGGAGTGAGGGAACGCAACAATATCTTCGACGCCACAGTGAGGGAGACATCGGTGATCCTGATCGCCGTTCTGCTCTCGGCGTGCAGCATCGGAGTGCTCCTGTGCGACGCCGTGGGCATATGCTCGGAGCGCATCCCCGCGCTGGCGGGCATACCGCGGCCGGGGCTGCATGTCGAAGGGTTTCTGCCGCAGCGGCTGGTGTGCATGGGCATAGTCTGCGGCTATGTGGGAATAATGTGGCTCAGCTATTATCTGGTGGGACTTGTCTTCAGCGACCCGGTGCACACGTCGATGTGGGTGCGCGGATTTACCTCGTCGGTGGCCCTCGGAGTGGCCTTTTTCTTTCCGCTGGCGCTGGTGGACCTCGCATATCCTGAATTGGGCCCGTATGCGGTGCTGATAGGGTTCGCTATGTTAATTTTAGTGAAAATTCTGTTTATTGTCAAAGGTTTTCGCATTTTTTTTACAGAAAGTTCGTTTTGGGTCGTTTTTTTGTATTATCTTTGCAGTCTTGAAATAGTACCCCTTGCCCTGACGTTTGCCATTGCATGTTCGCTGTTGGGGTAAGTGCTTGCAAATAAAGAAAATAAATAGGTATAGAGAAATTTGATACGATGATAAAGAAGATTTTGGTATCGCAACCGCAGCCGGCTTCGGGAAAAAGTCCATATTATGACATCGCTCAAAAATTCGGCGTGGAAGTGGTGTTCCGTTCTATGATAAAGGTAGAGGGCGTGACAGTCAAGGAGTTCCGTCAGCAGAAGATAAATCTCGCCGACTTCACGGCCATCATATTCACCTCCCGGACCGCAGTGGACCATTATTTCCGCATGTGCGAGGAGTCGAGAGTGAACGTTCCGGACGACATGCGCTATGTATGCACCACAGAGCAGATAGCCCATTACCTTCAGAAATATATCGTCTACCGCAAGCGCAAGATATCCTTCGGCATCACCGGCAAGCTCTCCGACCCGCAGTTTCTCGCGGCCGTCAACAAGATAAAGAAAGAGAAATTCCTCATGCCGGTGAGCGACATGAACAAGGAAGACTCCACGGCGCTTGAAAAGATCGGAATCAATCTCACCAAGGGAGTGATGTTCCGCACACTGACCAACGATTTCACACCCGACGAGCCGTTTGACTACGATGTGCTCCTTTTCTTCTCACCTTCGGGAATCAAGTCGCTGGAGAAGAATTTTCCGGATTTCGACCAGTCGGTCAACGGGAAATATATCGGCACCTTCGGCCCCACAACGGCGAAAGCGGTCGACGACGCCGGATTCAGGCTCGATTTCAGCGCTCCGACACCGGAAACGCCTTCGATGACCGCCGCCCTTGAGAAATTTCTTGAAACGCACATGAATAAGGAATGACCTGTGAATACATATAAGTCCGGCGATGTCCGGAAGATACATCTGAGAGACACGGCTTTTGCAGACCTGATGCAAAAGCGTGTCTTTTCTGTTTTGCTGATAGCCACTCCCTACGACGCCTTCATGATGGAGGAAGACGGACGCGTGGAGGAGCAGGTATATTACGAGTATGTGGCCCTGAACCTGAGTTCTCCGCCAAGGTTCACCATGGTGGCCAACTATCAGGAGGCCTTCACATGCCTTGAATCGAAGCATTTCGACCTCATCATGGCCATGCCGGGAGTGGATGTCTCCGAGACTTTCACCCAGGCGAAGCGCATCAAGCAGCTCTATCCCGAGGTTCCGTTTGTGGTGCTCACCCCCTTCTCCAAGGAAGTGAGGCGGCGCATCGCCAACGAGGATCTGTCGGGAGTGGACTATGTCTTCTCATGGCTCGGCAATGTGGACCTGATCCTTGCCATAATCAAGCTGATGGAAGACCGCATGAACGCCGAGATCGACATACTCGATGTAGGGGTGCAGTGCATCTTGCTCGTGGAGGACTCCATACGCTTCTACAGCTCGATTCTTCCGCATCTCTTCAAGCATCTTCTCAAGCAGTCGAAGGAGTTCTCGACCGAGGCGCTCAACGACCATGAGCGCATGCTGCGCATGAGGGGGCGTCCGAAAGTGCTTCTGGCGCGAGACTATGAGGAGGCGCAGCGCCTCTTCGACCGCTACGGCAAGCACATGCTCGGCATCATCAGCGATGTTCGTTTCCCGAGAGGCGGGAGGAAAGACCCGCATGCGGGAATGAGGTTTGCCGCGTATGTGCACGAGCGCAATCCCTTCGTGCCGGTGATTCTCGAGAGCCAGGAGACGGCCAACCGGAATCTGGCGGAAGCCATGAGGCTGACGTTTCTCGACAAAAACAGCAAGACACTGCCCCAGGACCTGCGCAAATCGGTCGACTTCCTTTTCGGATTCGGAGATTTCATAGTGAAGGATCCGCTCACCGGCAACGAGCTGATGCGCTTCCACGAACTGAAAGACCTCCAGGTGCAGGTCAACAACATACCTTCCGAAGCGCTGTTCAGGCATTGCGCCAACAATGACTTTTCGCGTTGGCTCTACAGCCGCGCGATTTTCCCGATAGCCGAGGCTCTCAACAATTTCCGCTTCGAGAGCATGGAGCAGGCCCCTCTTGTAAGGCAGATGATATTCGACTGCATTGTGGAGTACAGGCGTATGAAAAACCGCGGTGTGGTGGCTATCTTCCGCAAGGGACGGTTTGACAGATACAGCAATTTCGCCAGGATAGGGCAGGGCTCGATGGGAGGAAAGGGGCGCGGCCTCGCATTCATCGACCAGATAATAAAACGCAATCCCGCATTCGACAATCTCGGCGGTGTGAGCATCGCCATACCCCGCACGGTGGTGATATGCACCGATATCTTCGATGAGTTCATGGAGTCGAACAATCTTTATCCGATGGCTCTGAGCGACGCCTCCGACGAGGAGATTCTGAAAGCGTTTATCGCGGCCAAACTCCCCAGATCGCTCCGTGAGGACTTCGAGTATCTGTATGACGTGGTGGACCGCCCGCTCGCGGTGCGCAGTTCATCACTGCTTGAAGACTCGCATTATCAGCCGTTTGCCGGAATCTATTCGACATATATGATTCCGCATCTCGACGACAGGGAGAAGATGATGGAGCAACTGTGCAACGCGGTGAAAGGTGTGTACGCCTCGGTTTTCTTCGCCGATTCCAAATCGTATATGAACGCCACCAGCAACGTCATCGACCAGGAAAAGATGGCCGTGATACTGCAGGAGGTGGTGGGCGAGGACCATGACGGCCTCTACTATCCGTCGTTTTCCGGAGTTGGGCGATCGCTCAACTATTATCCGGTGGGCGACGAGCAGGCCGAGGAAGGCGTGGTGGAGGTCGCGGCAGGTCTCGGCAAGTATATAGTGGACGGCGGTCTCGCCCTCCGCTTCTCGCCGAAGCATCCGGGCAAGGCTTTGCAGACATCCACGGTGCAGCTCGCGCTGCGCGACACGCAGAAGACGGTGTATGGACTTGAGCAGACCGAAGCCACGGATTTCAGCCCGAACGACGCCTTCAATCTCAGGAAGATAACGGTGGCGGACGCGTTCAAGTCGGGGGCGCTGAAATATCTTGTGTCGACTTTCGATATCAACGACTACATGATACGCGACAGCGAATTCGGACAGGGCCGGAAACTGCTGACATTTGCAAATGTGCTCAAGCAGGGTGTCTATCCTCTCGCGGAGGCGGCCGAACTGATGCTCGCCACCGGCCAGTATGAGATGGGGCGTCCTGTAGAGATAGAGTTTGCGGGCATCATAGCCCCCGACGCGGCGAAGAGCGACCGGAAGGGCACTCTCTACTGGCTGCAGATGCGCCCGATCGTAGACCGCAAGGAGATGCTCGACGACTCGGTGCTCGATGTGCCCGATTCCCAGATTCTTGTCAAGAGCGACTCGGCGCTCGGGCACGGGCTTATGGAAAACGTGAAGACGGTGGTGTATGTGCGCAGCGAGGGGTTTGACCCGGCCGGAAACGTAGCCCTGGCGCAGGATGTGGAAGCGGTCAACCGGATGCTGACCGAGAGCAACCGCCCGTATGTGCTCGTAGGTCCGGGCCGCTGGGGATCGAGCGATTCCGCACTCGGCATCCCGGTGCGCTGGCCGCAGATAGCCGGCGCGCGGGTGATAGTGGAGTATGCCATGCGCGGCTACCGCATAGAGCCCTCGCAGGGCACACATTTCTTCCAGAACCTCACCTCTTTCGGAGTAGGTTATTTCACCGTAGATCCGGCCGCGGGCAACGGTTTCTTCGACGAGGCTTTTCTCGAGTCGCTTCCTGCTGTATTTGAGAAAGGGCAGTTGAGGGTGGTGGAATTCGACTCGCCCCTGCCTGTTGCCATCAACGGCAAGAAGGGAAAGGGAATAGTGGCAAAACCAGTTTCACCGGATAATCAGAATTGACAAGAATGCTCAGACACCATATGACCGACGGCCTTGTGGAGGCCGGATGCGACGAGGCCGGACGCGGATGCCTCGCGGGCCCAGTCAGTTGCGCGGCGGTGATACTCCCTCCCGACTTCAGCAATGATCTGCTCAACGACTCGAAGCAGCTCACCGCAAGGCAGAGGGAACTCCTGCGCCCCATAATCGAGAAAGAAGCCCTGGCATGGGCCGTAGTGATGGTCGGTCCCGAAGAGATCGACCGGATAAATATTCTCAACGCGTCGATCACCGGAATGCAGCGTGCGCTCGACGCGCTGGGCGTGATGCCCCAGCATGTGATCGTCGACGGCAACCGTTTCCGGCCTTGGCGCGGAGTGCCATGTGACACTGTGGTGAAGGGAGACGCCACCTACATGAGCATCGCGGCCGCCTCGGTCCTGGCCAAGACGCACCGCGACGAACTGATGGCGCGTCTGGCCGGGGAATGCCCCGGCTACGGCTGGGAGCGCAACATGGGCTACCCTACGAAAGAACATCTCGACGCCATACTGAGGCTCGGCATAACGCAGCATCACCGGAAATCATACGGGCCGTGTCAGCCACGCCTGTTCTGAACACTTCCGGACTCCGCTTAATAAGACTCAAATACCTGTAACCTGTAAATAAAAACTCACCATGAAAGTACGGAAAATCATCATCGCCATGCTTTGCATCTGTCTCTTATACACATCTCCGAGCCCACGAGACACTGAGCGATCT
>USNC01000077.1 GCA_900555915.1 uncultured Porphyromonadaceae bacterium
GAGATCGCTCAGTGTCTCGTGGGCTCGGAGATGTGTATAAGAGACAGATCGTAGACAGCGACCTCGCCACCGACAGGAAAATTGAAGCATCATCCGGTGCCGAAGACTATGATTGGTATATGGGAGAATATATGGGCAAGGAGCTTTTCAAATGGGACAACATCGAACGCACCGAGATAGGCTCCGGATATCAAGACTACTCATACACCGAGAACTTCCTCTACAACATGACAGGGCAGAAATTCGTATTCAAAGCAAAATATATACTTAACGAGGGCACTTCCGACGGAATGGTCTTCTTGTCGCAAGATGTATCCTACAAGGAAATGGATGGAATCAAAGTGCCGTGGTGGTTTTTCTACAGCAATAATGCAGGAGAACTGACCGAAGTGAAATGTACGGGCAACTGCACCGTTGAGGATTATTTCCAGCCCGACACCCAGGACATACGCCGCTACCGAACTCCGCTCATCTCTCCCAAATTCATCGACTACGACAACGGCACCTCCTCTCTGGGCGTGGTGTCGCTGACTCAGACTCTGTTTGACGACGACGAGGCATATGAGTATCTGTCACCGATATATTCCGCACCGGACAAAGAAATCAACAAACACGTCTACGACAGTTACCTATACGACTTTGGTTCATATTTCGGTTCGGAAGCCTTGTTTTATGGATCAAGATCTTGCAGCATCATAGGATTCCGGATCATGAAGGACGACGGCACTGAACTGCAGTCCGTCCTGTTTGAAGACGGCCTCACAGCCAGTTCAGAAAACTTCATCACAATCCTGAACTTCGGAGGTAAAAAATACCTTAACTGCGCGCTCTATGGCAGCACGGTGCTCTATGAGATAAACGCCGCGGGCAACGGTGTGAGAAACGTGGCCACATACAAGACACGCGTCTACCCCACGGTCGTGGATAGCGACCGCGACATCAATATCGTGTTTGGCTATGACAACCGTGGCGAACAATGTATAAACATCAGCGACCTGTCGGGAAAGAAGGTATATTCAGGAAAAGCCGACAGCAGATATGGCTCTGCCTCCGTCCCGGCCTCAGTGATGAGCAAAGGGATGAACATCGTCACCGTATCTGACAGCGGAGGAGAATCAGTCTCCACCAAAGTGATAGTAAAATAATCTTAAAAAGCAAGGGTGCATATACCCCCAACCACAACTTACAACAAAAAGGACCGGTCGCGACCACGAAAAGCGCCCGGTCCTTTCTTCACATCGCGAAAATTGATATTTGTAAGATTCGATTTATTTCGCTAAATTTGCAGACACGACAAGAAGCATGGCTTATGACCATGTCTGAACTTCCAAAACCCCACCAACCTGACACCCTTATGAACAAGATAACAGCATTGCAGGTATCGCTACTGATATCACTGACCGCTTCAGCCGCCACCGGGAAAATCGACCTTTCCGGGGAGTGGCAGTTCGGCTATGGCGACACTCCGGCCTACAACGACATGCTAACGCTCCCGGGCTCCATGCTCACCAACGGAAAAGGAAACGAAGTAGACACCGAAACCAAGTGGACCGGATCGCTCTACGACATGTCGTACTACTACGCCGACAGATATGCACCCTATAGGGAAAATGGCAACATAAAGTTTCCGTTCTTCCTCACGCCAGACAAGGAATATGTAGGCAACGCATACTACAGGAGATCTGCCGACATACCCGCAGACTGGAAAGGACGACGGATCACTCTTCATCTCGAGCGGCCACACATCGAGACCACCGTCACCGTCAACGGACATAAGGCGGGACACCGTATGTCGCTCTCAACACCTCATGAATACGACATCACTGAATTTGTCACTCCCGGAAAAAGCAACGAGATAGAGATCACGGTCTATAACGGGATAGAGAACGTGTGTGTCGGACAGGATTCCCACAGCGTCACCGACCAGACACAGGGAAACTGGAACGGCATCACCGGCGAAATCTTTCTGCAGTCGGCCCCGGCCGACAACTACATACGCAACGTCAGGATATTTCCCGACGTAAAAGGGAAAAAGGCGGAAGTGCTGGTGACAAGAGGTGGAAGCGCGAAGAAAACACGGAGTGCTTCGGTGCGGGCCGTATCCAGCGACGGCACGGATGTCTACAACGTGACACGCCACACCGTAAGCGGCGACACGCTGCGGTTTACGATCGACATGGGCGACCGCATGAAGACATGGGATGAATTCTCGACCCCGTACTATGACGTCACGGTGAATCTTGACGACGACACAGCCACCACAGTATTCGGCATGCGCGACATAGAGGTGAGGGGGCGCGACATACTTGTCAACGGACGCCCCGCCTACATGCGCGGTACCGTCGAGAACTGCTGCTTCCCGCTGACGGGCTACGCCCCGACCGATGAGGAGTCATGGGCAAGAGTGTTTGCGAAATGCAAGGAATATGGCATCAACATGATGCGCTCCCACAGTTTCTGTCCGCCCGAGGCGGCATTCGCCGCCGCCGACAAGGCCGGTGTCTATCTTCAGCCGGAAGGTCCGTCGTGGCCAAACCATGGTGTCAAGCTCAACAGCGGAATGGCTATCGACCAGTATCTGCTTGACGAAAGCAAGGCCATAATCGACAGATACGGCAACCACCCCTCGTTTGTGATGATGGCGGCAGGCAACGAGCCGGCCGGATCATGGGTGAAATACTGCAACGAATGGGTAAGCACAATGAAAGACCACGACCCGACAAAAATATATGCCGGCGCATCCGTGGGCGGCGGATGGGCTTGGGACGACGGCAGCGAATACCACGTGAAAGGTGGTGGCCGCGGTCTCACCTGGAGCAAGACAATGCCCGGAAGCATGGACGACTACTCAACAGACATCGACCTGCCGCGCAACTTCAAACCTACGGATGCCAACCCTATCAACAACTCTCCGGTGCTTGCCCATGAACAGGGCCAGTGGTGCGCGTTTCCCGATCTTGACGAGACTTCGCAGTACACCGGTCCTTACAAGGCCCGCAATTTCGAGATTTTCGCCGACCTTCTGAAGAAAAACGGCATGGAAGGAATGGGGCCGAGATTCCACATGGCCAGCGGCAACCTGCAGCAACTCTGCTACAAATATGAGATAGAACGCAACCTGCGGACTCCCGGCTACTCCGGGTTCCAGCTTCTCGCACTCAACGACTACAGCGGACAGGGAACTGCCCTCGAGGGTATCCTCAACGTGTTCTGGAAAGAAAAAGCCTACACCGACAAGAAAAAGTGGCATGGATTCTGCAGCGAGGTCGTGCCCCTCGCAAGATTTCCGAAGTTCGTCTTCACCGACAGGGAGACGGCCACAGTAGCGCTGGAAGTAGCCAATGCTTCGCCAGCCCCCTTAGAGGATATCGACATCACCTACTCCATATCTGACAGCAAAGGCAATATGATTGAGAACGGCACTCTTCCGGCGCGCAGCGTCCCGACAGGCAAAAACAATCAGATCGGATGCGTGGCGCTCCCCCTCGCCAAAACTTCCGTGCCGATGCGCTGCACACTCTCGGTAAATGTCGGAGAAGCCGGACACAACTCATGGGAATATTGGGTTTATCCGGAGGAAACCGCCATGGAGGTGCCCTCCAATATCTACAAGACCGACTCGCTCGACAGCCGTGCCCTTGAAGTGCTCCGCGACGGTGGCAACGTGCTTCTGACAGCAGCCGGAAAAGTCACGCTCGGGAAGGATGTGGTGCAGCATTATCTGCCCGTATTCTGGAATACGAGTTGGTTCAAGATGCGTCCGCCACACACCACAGGAGCCGCAATCGACACCTCCCATCCGCTCTTTGCCGCAGGATTCCCCACCGACGACTGGAGCAACCTCAACTGGTGGGAACTGCTCAACCGCGCCCAGGTGATGAACCTGCTTGAACTTCCGCAGGAATACCAGTCGCCAATACAGCCTATCGACACCTGGCATCTCAGCCGCAAACTCGGAATGCTGGTGGAAGCGAATGTACTCAACGGGAAACTTCTGATGACCACCATGGACATAGACCGCGACCTCGACAAAAGGATAGTGGCGAAGCGGATGCGCAACGCGCTGCTCTCCTACATGTCGGGCGCGGCGTTCAATCCATCGATCAATCTCGAACCCGAGACCATACGGAATTTCTTCACCAAGGAGACTGAGCCGATTGAGATGTACACCAACGAGACTCCAGACGAACTTAAACCAAAACTGAAATAACCATGCAACCATTGGAATATTTTACGCGCCGAGCCTCCGTGCGCCGTTTTGATCCCCGACGACACATATCCGACGAGACGCTGCAGTCAATCGTGGAGTCGGCAGCCCACGCCCCCAACACAGGCAACATGCAGCTCTACTCCGTCGTGGCCACCCGCCTGCCGGAGATGAAAGAGCGGGTGAGCCACCTGCACTACGACCAGCCTGCCGCCAAGGGAGCCGACGTGATTCTCACCATATGCGCCGACACGCGGCGTTTCAGAGCATGGTGCGACGCCCGCAGGGCCAATAGCGGCCTTGACAATTTCGGAGGCCGCCTGGCAGCCGTCGTCGACGCATCCATATTCGCCCAGCAACTCGTCACCATAGCCGAGATGCAAGGAATCGGAACCTGCTGTCTCGGAACAGCCATGTACAATGTGGATGATTTCTGCAAACTGCTCAATCTCCCGGAAGGAGTGGTGCCGGTATTGGGGATAGCGATGGGATATCCCGAAGGGGAATTCCCGGCAGTTTCCGACAGGTTGCCTGCTGAAGCGATTCTTCACTTCGAGTCATATTCCGACCCTACGGCATCAGACATCGACCGTTTCTATGCGGAGAAAGAGGCGCTGCCTGAATCAGCCGTATTCATCAGCGAAAACGGAAAGGAGACACTGGCGCAAGTCTATGCCGACATCCGTTATCCAGCCGCGCTCAACCGGACGGTGGGCGAAGCCATGCTGCGCCACCTATGTCCCGCCGATTCCGAGTCCTGACAATCCCTGGCATCGGCAAAAAATGCGCAAAAAACCTGCTGATTATTTGCGCATTCGGAAAAAATATATTAATTTTGCGGCATCAAAGGAAAGATTGCGTCCGCACGTTGCCTGTGTGTCTTTCGGGAAACTGCATGGCATTGACGGCGCCGTCGCCTGCGAGAAGAGATTTATTAACCCAATTAACTAACTTTTTTAATGAGCGAACTTAATGTTCAGACCCCGATCGAGGATTTCGATTGGGATGCCTATGAAAACGGCAGCGCAGCTGGCGCAAAGAGCCGCGAGGAAGTAGAGAAAACTTACGACGAGACTCTTAAGACAGCGAAAGACAACGAAGTTGTGACCGGCATCGTAAAATCCATATCCAAGCGTGAAGTGCGCGTGGATATCGGCATGAAGAGCGATGCAATCATCCCCGTAAGTGAATTCCGCTACAACCCCGACCTTAAGGAAGGCGACGAAGTGGAGGTATTCATCGAGACACTCGAAGACAAGAACGGTCAGCTTCGTCTCTCCCACAAGAAGGCTTGCCAGACACGCAGCTGGGACCGCGTGAACCAGGCCCTCGAAAACGACGAGATCATCAAAGGTTATGTCAAGAGCCGCACCAAGGGCGGTATGATCGTAGACGTATTCGGCATCGAGGCGTTCCTTCCCGGCAGCCAGATCGACGTGCGTCCGATCCGCGACTACGATGTATTCGTCGACAAGACAATGGAATTCAAAGTTGTCAAGATCAATCAGGAATACAAGAATGTTGTGGTCAGCCACAAGGCACTCATCGAAGCCGAACTCGAAGCACAGAAGAAGGAAATCATCTCCAAGCTCGAGAAAGGCCAGGTGCTCGAAGGCAAGGTCAAGAACATCACAAACTATGGCGTATTCATCGACCTCGGCGGTGTTGACGGTCTCGTACACATCACCGACCTCAGCTGGGGCCGCGTAAGCGATCCTCACGAGGTTGTGAAACTCGACCAGGACATCAAGGTCGTTATCCTCGACTTCGACGACGAGAAGAAGCGCATCGCACTCGGCCTCAAGCAGCTCATGCCCCATCCCTGGGACAACCTCGACCAGAACATCAAGGTCGGCGACCATATCAAGGGTAAAGTCGTTGTCATGGCAGACTACGGTGCATTCGTTGAGGTTCAGCCGGGCGTAGAAGGCCTCATCCACGTAAGCGAGATGAGCTGGAGCCAGCACCTCCGCAGCGCTCAGGACTTCCTGAAAGTCGGCGACGAAGTGGAAGCAGTCATCCTCACTCTCGACCGCGAGGACCGCAAGATGAGCCTCGGCATCAAGCAGCTCAAGAAAGATCCCTGGGAAGACATCGAAGAAAAATACCCCATCGGCAGCCGCCACACCGCCAAAGTGCGCAACTTCACCAACTTCGGCGTATTCGTTGAAATCGAAGAAGGCGTCGACGGCCTCATCCACATCTCCGACCTTTCCTGGACAAAGAAAATCAAACACCCCAGCGAATTCACACAGGTTGGTGCCGACATCGAAGTGGAAGTTCTCCAGATCGACAAGGACAACCGTCGTCTCTCCCTGGGCCACAAACAGCTCGAAGAGAACCCCTGGGACGTTTTCGAA
>USNC01000078.1 GCA_900555915.1 uncultured Porphyromonadaceae bacterium
GAGATCGCTCAGTGTCTCGTGGGCTCGGAGATGTGTATAAGAGACAGGGATATGGGGGCGGCGAGGAAATAGCCCAGGCTGTAGGAGCCGGCGAACATCTGGTTGCCGTTGTAGTCGCCGTTGTTTAGGGAGTCAAGATAGTCGCCCATTGCTTTGGAAATTGGGAGGACTTCGATGTCTATTGTGTCGCCGTCCCGGAGGACTTCGTCGTCGTCTTCCTCGGTGATGTCCTTGCGCGATGTCATCATCATTCCGGTCACTCTGCCGTCTACTGCATTTTGAGTGCCTACGGTCTGCCATGCGTAGGGTTGGCCGTTGCGGTAAACGCGAAGCCAGTAGTAGGTCCATTTGTCGCCTACTTCGGCAAACTGCACTTTCAGCACCGCCACGTCATCGTAGGGCATCTTTATCCAGTTGAACTCGGCGGAGACAATCTCCGACTCAGGGAGCATCCGGCTCGTCGAGGTGTAGCGGTCCTCTCCTATTCTGACGGTCAGTTCATAATCATGACCGACCTCTCCTTTCAGTCCGGCGCGGGTGAATTCGCCTTTCTTATCAGGCGACAGAGAATAAGTCGCGCCCGCTGTCAGGTCAACCACACTGACAGAGGCATCTGTCAAAGTATTGTCACTGAACGGTTCGTCGGTAGGTACGGTCTTGGTGAGGCGTACGCTGACGCCTTCCTGCGTCAGCACGCCTTCGATCACCTGCTGCTGAGGTATGTCCTTGTATTCAAAGTCAATCTCTTTCTCACATGAGGCAAACGCCATCATCGCGATTGCGGAGATAATATAACGTAGCGGTTTCATTGCTTATCAGAAATTCAGAGTGTATGAGACGGAAGGCACTATTCCATACATCGAATATTGCACGGCGCGGGTGCCGGAGACGTTGTCGGGACAGTCCTCGAAATAGATCATATACGGATTGTAATGATTATAGAGGTTGTAGATGCCAATGGTCCATTCATAGGTCAGTTTCCTGCCGACGTGCCTATAGCACGCCGAAATGTCGAGACGGTGTGTCGGAGGTGTACGGTAGTTGTTGCGTTTACTATAGTAATAGACAGTTCCGCCCGACAACTGATATTTCGCATCCGGCACCGACAACGCCTGTCCTGAAGCGTAAAGGAAAGACGCGGAGAGGCTCCAGCGGTCGGTGAGATCGAACATTGCCACCACGTTCAGGTCGTGGCGGCGGTCGTTGGAGGCGTCATACCATCGGCTGTCGTTTATGCCGTCGATCTTTGTCTGAGTCTTCGACAGAGTGTATGACACCCAACCTGTCAGTCTGCCTCGGTTGCGGCGCAGCATCAGTTCCATGCCGTAAGAACGCCCCTTGCCTCCCAATATAATATTCTCCAGATTGATGTCGGAGAAGATGGTCATTCCCGAACGGTAGTCGTATACGTTGCGCATATCCTTGTAGTAACCTTCCGCTGACCACTCCCAGACACCGTCGCCGGCGGTACCGGTGTAGCCGAGTGAATACTGCCATGCCTTCTCCGGCCTCACATTGGCCGAAGTGATGGCAAAGCGGTCGAACGGGAAGGTGTTGGCTGAGGTGCGCAGCGCGTGCAGGCATTGCGAACTTGAGGTGAGTCCGGCTTTTACAGCATGATTCTCCTCAATGGCAAACTTCATGCTCAGGCGCGGCTCGAAGGTAAGATAAGTCTTTGCTATTCCGTTGTCGTCCGGCGTGTCGCTGAGGTGGTGATAATCTTCCAATATGGTGAATGATCTTCCCTGGAGTGCGGAGAAGAGATTCATTCTCACACCACCCTCCAGAGAGAAACATTCCGAAAGATCGCCCCTGTAGTCGAGCCATACATCATTTGCCCAACCGGAACGTATTTCCCTCTCCTTAGTGGCGTTGACGGTCCACTCGCCCGACTTGACGCGGAAGAGTTCGGAGCGGCAGCCGAATTCGATCTCATGATGGTCTGAGACGGAGAAGGACGCGCGTTCGTTGAGCGAGACCGTGCGGATATACTCGTCGAGGCGTTGGCTATTGCCCATTATGTCCATTCTCATATCGCCCTTGTAGTTGGTCCAGGCTCCGGTGGTGATGAATTTCCAGCGGTCGCCACGCCGTGCCGTCCATTTTACGGAAGCAGCCGTATTGCCCCAATCCATCCACATGATGTCGGATATACCCATGTTGTCGTGCGAGATCGAGAAGGAGGCATCTACGTAATCGTCGGGACGAGGCCGGTAACGGAGTTTGGCGTTCACATCGTAGAAGTGCATCACTGTGCTGCGGTATTTCGGCACCATCTTAAGAAACATGTCGGCATATGAACGGCGTGCGCTGACAGCCAACGAGAGTTTATCCTTGACGATCGGGCCGTTGGCGTTGATCTTTGCCGCCAGGAGTCCGACTGTGCCGCCTGCATGCCAACGCTTCATATTGCCCGACGCAAGCTGAATGTCGAGCACCGAGGAAGTAGCGCCGCCGAAATAAGAGGGCATCAGGCCCTTATAGAGGGTGGCGCCGCCGAGAGCATCCTCATTGAAGGTGGAGAATATACCCATCACGTGCGAGGGATTATAGAGCGTAGCGCCGTCGAGCAACACAAGATTCTGAGAGGCTGTGCCTCCCCGCACCATATATCCGCCCGAGCCTTCGCTTTCCTGCCGCACCCCCGGCAGAAGAGTTATCGACTTGATGATGTCGACCTCTCCAAACAGTACCGGGGCCTTCTCGAGAGCCGTCAGTTCCAGCCGCTCGGCACCCAACTGCACGTTGCCGACACGTTGCACGGAAGACTGGCCCGACACCACGACTTCATTGAGGGTCCGGACCCCGAGCGAGTCAACCGCGGAATGATCCGCCGCTGTCTCCGACCGGGCAGCCGAAACGCCACAAGCCACGAAACCGGCCAAACATATATACCTTAAAACCATTTTTTACCTTGTTCGAGTTTCTTCTCCACCCTGCCAATGCGCAAAATTACTGTTTTTTTCTCGGATATCAAAACTTTATTCAAGTTTCGCAGGCTCAACTTGAAGGTTACGAGGTTATAAGGTTATAAGGTTAGTTTGTTGGCAGTTTGTCTCTTTACCCTTCGCGCTGCGCGCTAAGGATAAAAGAGTGAAGGTTGGCTTCTGTCGGGATCCCGCTCGGAGAGCGGGGTAACTTATTGCTACGGTGGCCCGCTTGGAGGGCAGCGTAACTTATTGCTTTGGGGATCCGATTGGAGGGCGGGACGCTACCAGGGAGGTGGAAAACAAAAAAATCCGGGGCGGAGCTACATCCTTTTGCAATTATTATCTATGCGGTAAGCCCTTATGGGGTTTGACAGGGATGGATGTCATGCGCCGACCCGGATTTCTTTGGGGTTGTATGCTTCGTTATTTCTATCGTGTCGAAACTTTGCGATCGCTTCCGTTTCGTTATTTGCCATTATAACATGCGGAGGCGGGGGTTGGTTTACGGATAAATTGGTCAAAATAGGAAATATTTAGAGTTTTAAGCCAAACTGCGGTTTGCTTTGAGTATTTTTTATTAATTTTGCAAATCATTCACTGTTCGCCTCGGGCGGACAATGAGGGTTATAGGTTGGCAAGGTTACAAAGCAGGATGTATCCTTATGCTTTGCCGGAGCGGGGAGTTTGTATATGGTTAAAAAGAGAAAAAGAATGAAAATATCAAGGTTGCTGTGCCGACCATTGCTCTATATCATGCTGGGGATGACCGCCATTCCGGGATCCGCCGCCGACAGGAAAGACGACAAGGTAGTAGTGGTGCTTGACCCCGGACATGGGGGCAAGGATTTCGGAGCGTGCGACAATGGCGCCAAAGAGAAAGACATCACACTCGCAGTGGCGAAAAAACTGGCTAAGCTCGTGGAGTCGAAACTGAAAGATGTGGAAGTGGTGATGACACGGAGCACCGACAAATATCTGACTCTTCAGCAAAGGGCCGACATAGCCAACGACTCGCACGGCGACCTGTTTATGTCGATCCACGTCAATTCAGTCGACAAGAAGAACAAGCGCAGGAAAAGCATCAGCGGAAGTTCGGTCTATGTGCTCGGTCTGCACCGCGACCAGGACAACATGAAAGTGGCCATGCGCGAGAACTCTGTGATAGAGCTTGAGAGCGACTACAAAGAGAAGTACAGCGGATTCGACCCGTCGAAGGATGAAAGCTACATCATATTCGAGATGACGCAGAAACGCAATCTGGGCGAGAGCATCAGAGTGGCGGGAGAAGCCCAGAATGAACTTGTGGAGAATGCGGGACGCGCCAACCGGGGCGTGCGGCAGGCAGGATTCTGGGTGCTGTGGGCCACCTCCATGCCGGCGGTGCTTGTGGAACTCGATTTCATATGCAATCCGAACTCGGTGGACTACATGACATCGGAAAAAGGACAGGACAAACTTGCAAAGTCACTGTTCAATTCCATAAAAAAATTTGTAGAAAGACGTTCTTGATTGTTATAAACAATAAAGGCAGAACAGGAGAGCAGACGCAGCAGACGCCCGACTGCCGATTTCGACCCAAACATAAACATTTCTGAAAAGACAAAACGATATGAAAAAAATATTTACCAAAGAGTTTGGAATTGGACTGTCGGTGATAGTCGCAGTGCTGATTCTTGTATTCGGGATTGACTATCTGAAAGGAATCAATCTCTTCAGACCTACACACTATTATCTCGCCTACTATGACAATGTGGATGAACTGACCATATCGTCGCCGGTGCTCATCAACGGGTTCAAGGTAGGACAAGTGAGGGAAATAAACTTCAACTACAAGCGTCCCGGCAAGATCGAGGTGGTACTGGCACTCGACAAAAAGCTGGAACTGCCGGAAGGGTCGACAGCAGAACTCGGCAGCACACTTCTGAGCGGCGCCCGGATAGAACTGACCGTGGGCAAAGGGCCGAACATGCTTCCGATCGGGAGCGAACTTCGCACGGGAACCAAAGCAGGAATAATGTCGGCAGTCACCGACGGACTGATGCCAGCCATCACCGACATCATGCCCAAGGTGGACTCCCTGCTCTACAATCTCAACCAGATAGCGGGCAATCCGGCACTGATGCAGAGCATCAACCGCCTCGACGGCATCAGCGCCGACCTGCTCTCCACCACTCACGGCCTGAACACGATGATGAACAAGCAGGTGCCCGCCATAGCAAACAATGCCGCCCGGGCCACACAGGGGCTTGACACCATAGTGAGCAATCTCGGGGCACTCTCCTACCAGTTGAAGAGTCTTCCTCTCGACGCCACAGTTGACAACGTGAACCAGCTTACTGCCAATCTCTCAGAGTTCTCTCGTCAGCTCACAGACAAAAACTCCACCCTCGGTCTGCTGACTTCCGATCCGGAACTCTACAACAGGCTGAATCAGGTGTCGGCCGACATTGACTCGCTCATCGTCGACATCAAGAAAAATCCCAAACGCTATATCAGCATCAAACTGCTTTAAAGCAGTTTGATGCTGAAGGGTTAAGGGGAAAGAGTGAAGAGTTAAGGGTGAAGGGTGAAGAGTTAAGGGGGAAGAGTTAAGGGTGAAGAGTTAAGGGTTAAGGGGGAAGGGTTAAGGGTGAAGGTTATACCGATGTGAAACAGGTTTTCTACAGATACAATCCGGATACGGACAACTTCGAACGCCACTACCCCACCTTGAAGTCAAGGCTGGTGGCCGCCGGCCGGTATCTCGCCGTAGGCGGGGTAATCGGCATCGGGCTTTACATGCTCATTTTCTACGTGTTCGATCTCCCTACCGAAAGAAATCTGCGAAAAGAGAACCGTGAACTTCGGTCGCAATACGCGATTCTTGAAAAACGCCTTGACAATTCAATCAAGGTGATGGAAGACATTCGCAACCGCGACGACAATTTCTACCGTGTCATGATGCAGATGGACCCTCTGAGCAGCAACCAGCGCTTCTACGGACTTGAGAAAGATGCCAGATATGACAATATCGGCAAACTCAACGACTCCGAGCTTTTGAGCAGGATGAACCGCTCGATCGACTTGCTCGAACATCAGATTTACTCGCAATCGGTATCGTTCGACCAACTCAGGGAGGCGGCAGGCGAACAGAAAGAGAAAATAGCCCGCATCCCGTCTGTGCTGCCGATCAACATCAAGGACTACACCATGTCGTCGGGCTACGGCTACAGACGCGACCCTATCTATGGCACCCCGAAATTTCACGAAGGTCTTGACTTCGCCGCCGCCACGGGCACTCCGGTGTTTGCGACAGCCGACGCCAGCGTGGAGGTGGCGGAACGAAAACCGGGCTACGGCAACTGCATTGACCTTAACCACGGCTACAACTACAAGACCCGCTACGCCCATGTGATCCAGATACTGTTCAAGCCGGGCCAGCAGGTGAGACGCGGCGAGATGATAGGCAAGGTCGGCTCCACCGGCAAGTCGACAGGAAGCCACCTGCACTATGAGGTGCTTTTCAAGGGAGAACCGCAAAACCCGGTGAACTATTACTTCATGGACCTTACCCCGGAGGAATATGCCGATATGATACGGCTTGCGGAAAACTCCGGCCATGTGATGGACTCAGTCCATCACATGGCCGGAGTT
>USNC01000079.1 GCA_900555915.1 uncultured Porphyromonadaceae bacterium
TACGAGATCGCTCAGTGTCTCGTGGGCTCGGAGATGTGTATAAGAGACAGGGCTCGACTTCACAGCCGGCCACAAGACAACCCGCTGCACCTACCTGTCGCCCCTGACCTACACCGGTCCGGGCTACGGGCTGGCATATGAATGGCGCCACAAGGCCTGGAACGAGGGACGGACCGGAATGCAGGCAAGCGCGGATATCGACTACGGCTATCTGCTGAGTCCGGCGAAGAACTCCCGCATGTACGACCTATCTCTGTCGCTACAATGGGGAGTGGAGCAATACTGGACTCCGCTGAAAGGGCTCAGCGTGTCGGCGGGCGCCACTGTGGGAGTCGACGGAGGGGCCATCTATCTGGTGCGCAACGGCAACAATCCTGTGCAGGCATTGTTCTGGGCCGGAGCAAGCGCCACACTGCGGGGCACCTACAGCGGTCTGCGGCTCGCAGGCAAACCGCTCGACATATCGGCCTGCGCCGAGATTCCAACCGTAGGAGCCTTTTTCTGCCCTGCCTACGGCGAGACCTACTATGAGATATACGTAGGCAACCACGGCGGTCTGGCGCACTTCGGATGGTGGGGCAACCGCCCGCAGGTGAAGGCGAGAGTGACAGCCGACTGGAAATTGGGGAGAAACGCGCTCAGCATCGGTGTTGAATACCGCTACCAGGGGCTGGAATGCAACAGCATCACCACGCGCCAGGCGCAATGCTCCGCCATAGTCGGCATCAGTTTCTAAGCCAGGCCCGCATCCATTCCGCAACGATGCAAAAGAGAAGGACCCGCCCAACGCGAGTCCTTCTCTTTTGCATCATCATGTCTTCACGGCAAAGCCACATGAAGCAGCGCGTCTATCTGGCGCATACCTTCAAGACACATGCGCGAATTATGATACGGACATTTCCAGAATCCTGCCTTGTCGTCGGCATAACGCGCAATGTCTTCGCCTGAAGCAAGATCGGCAGGCAGACCTGAGCGGCGCCACCACCACTCGCCATGCTCATGATCGGCAAGATTTTCACTGATATAACGCCACGCCGCCAACGCTTTTGCCGCGGCGGAATCGTCGGCATGGAATCTCGCGAGATAGAGCAGACCCACTACCGCCTCCGCCTGAACCCACCAGTGGCGGTCAGTGTCGAGACGGCCGTCATCGTGAAGTTCGTAGACCATCGAACCATCCGGCTGCAGACCCTCCAGCGATGCCACGGCAAGCCGTCCGGTAGCCTCCAGCGTCTCATCGAGCAGCGCGGCGTCGCCTATCACCTGGGCAGCCTCCAGCATAAGCCAGGAGGCCTCAATGTCATGACCGTAAGACACACCGTGCTCCACACGCTTCATATCCCCGTCGAAGAAGAGCCCCATGTGGGAAGTCGACTTGTCGACAATCACATCGTTGAAAATACGGAGCAGCGCGGTAGTGGCCTCAAGCGACTCGTCGGTGCGCCATATCCTGAGGAGATTGGTATAGCCTTCCAGAATATGGAGATGCGTGTTCATGGTCTTTTCCGAATTCAGATCCTTGTCGCTCAGGCGCATGTCGGAAATCGGTTGCCAATCGCGCGTGGCCGCCTCGAAATAACCCACACCGTCATGGTCGCGGCTATACTTCTCGATGCATCTGAAAAGCGCCACAGCATCGTCGAGAGCCTCTTTCTCACCTGTCAGCATATAGTATTCGCTGAGCGCATATATGGCGAAAGCGATGGCATAATGCTGCTTCTTGGTGTCGCATGGCGTACCGTCGGGATTGACAGACCAGTAGCAGCCGCCAAACTCACGGTCGATGAAACAATCCGTGAAATATCGGAACTGCCGTCGTGCCGCCTCTCCATATGATTTCTCGCCGAGTTCACGCGCCGCCGCAGAATATGTCCAGAGTATGCGGGCATTGAGGATACATCCGCGCGGAGCCCCGGGATGAAGAGTCTCCTCCCAGTCGCGCCGTCCGTAGTATCCTCCCTCCGGATCTTCCATCCGCGACCAATAAGGCAATATGTTCTGCTGAAGGTTGACACGGAGTTCATCCTTCATGGCTTTCAATTCTTCTTGCATAGTGATCAGTTGTTGATATCGTTGAAATTATCGGATATTGCCGCAGCCTCCGCGTTGCGGCGTATTTTGAGTTCGTCGGCTATGGTCTTCACCTTCTCTGTGTCGAGCGGATAGAAATAGATCGACAATACCGCGACCGCAGCCACGCCGGCCGGAATGAAACTCATCAGGGCCCAGAGGCAACCTATGGCCTGCGAGGGCTGGACACCCGCTGTGACGCCGGCCACATCGGGAGTGACATATCCGCATGCGCTGAGAAGCCAGAGCACCGCAGCGCCGCCGATAGCACCGCCGAATTTCTGGGCCATCGACGACGACGAGAATATAAGACCGGTGGACGCAGTGTGGAACCTATGTTCGGAATAGTCCGCCACATCGGCATACATGGCCCAGACAAGCGGCGACATGATTCCGGTGAAGACCGAGATGACGATCTGGCATATGAGCATGGCAAACATACCCACCGGCGACACCGGGAGGAAGAAGAAAACAATACTGAGCACCACCAGACATGCATTCACTATGAAGAATGTTCTCTTCTTGCCCAGTTTGTTGACGATAGGCACAGCAAGCGCCACACCCGCCATGTTGGCCACCTCGCCAATGCTCAGGAAGAGACCGGAATAGAACAGCACCGACAGTCCGAAAAGCCACATGTTGGCGTCCGGGCCGATGACGTCAGCGAAGAAATATGCCACTGTGGCGCCTCTCACCGTATTGAAAAGATTCGAGCAGAGGGCTGCGGCGATAAGTATCCACCAAGGCTTATTGCTAAGGAGCGCCTTGAAGTCGTTGCCCACACCCACCGAACTTTTCGTATGCACCTCTTCCTTAGTCATGAAGAAACATATGAGGAAAAGCGCGAAACAAACGGCAGCGATAAGCACCATCGACCACTGCCAGCCGTCGGCTACCGTCATTCCCATCGAATTCTGGAACAGAGAGCACAGAGGCTCCCAGGAAGCAAGGGCAATGAAAGAGCCCGCATAGGCAAAGAACATGCGGAACGACGAATAGACGGTCTTTTCCTTCGGATCGTCGGTGATGACACCGAGCATCGCTCCATAAGGCACATTGATACCCGTGTACACGGTCATCATCATGATATAGGTGAAATAAGCCCATATCAGTTTGCCGGCATAGTCAAAACCGGGAGTCGTGAAGAGCAGTATGCCGCAGATGGCGAACGGACCGGCAAACCAGAGCAGATACGGCCGGTATTTACCCATCCGGGTATTGGTGCGGTCGGCCACTATGCCCATCATCGGGTCGGACACCGCATCCCAGATGCGGGTAGCCATCACAAGGACACCTGCATCGATAAGAGAGAGACCGAATACGTTGGAATAGAAGAAAGGAAGATAATAGCTGAAGATTTTCCAGAACATGGATGACGCCATGTCGCCGAAACCATAGCCTATTTTTCTTTTAAGATTGTGCATCAGATAAGAAGGTTGTGAATCGGCTTCACGCAAGCGGAAGCCGGAGTTTAGAAAGAATAAAAAAGATCAACTGTCGATATCATCGAAATTATTCGACACGGATGCCGAGACGGCGTTGCGGCGAATATTGAGTTCGTCGGAAAGCACCTTCATGCGCCGTGTGGTCAGAGGATAGAAGAAAACAGCCACAGCCGAGATCACCGCCACGCAGGCCGGCAAGAAACTCATCAGAGCCCAGAGGCAGAAGACCGCCTCCTCAGGCTGTGTCCAGTAGCCGCCCGAGTTCTCATATCCGCAGATACCGAGCAGCCACAGCACGCCGGCTCCGCCGATGGCACCGCCGAACTTCTGCGCCATCGAGGAAGACGAGAATATGAGTCCGGTAGAGGAGGAATGGAACTTGTGTTCGGAATAATCGGCACAATCGGCATACATGGCCCAGATCAGCGGCGACAGGATTCCGGTAAGCACGGATATTACAATCTGCAGAATCAGCATGAAGAACATACCCATTGGCGACACCGGCATGAAAAAGAACGCCACACTCAGGGCCGCGAGAAGGATATTCACCACCATATATGTGGTCTTCTTGCCTATCATGTCCACAATCGGCACCGCCAGAGCCACGCCGATTATATTCCCCACCTCTCCGATACTGAGGAACAGACCGGAGTAGAACAGCACATATATGCCGAACAACCACATGGTCGCCCCTCCACCGATGACATCGGCGAAGAAATATGCCACAGTGGCACCTCTCAACGTATTGAACAGATTTGAATTCAGCGCCAGCAGGATAAGTATCCACCACGGCTTATTGCTGAAAAGCGACTTGAAGTCATGGCCCACGCCAACAGAACTGCCGGTATGCACCACTTCCTTAGTCATCAGGAAACAGATGATGAACAGAGCGAAACATATGACCGCGATAAAGATCATGGCCGCCTGCCAGCTGGAAGTGACCGACATCTCGAAAGAGTTCTGACAGAGCGAGCAGAGAGGTTCCCACACGGCAAGGGCGAAGAAAGAACCGGTGTAGGCAAAAAACATGCGGAAAGAAGAATACACCGTTTTCTCGCCGGGGTCTCTCGTGATGACTCCGAGCATCGCCGCATATGGCACGTTGATGCCGGTATAGACAGTCATCATGAGCACATAGGTGAAGCAAGCCCAGAACAATTTTCCGGCATAATCAAAATTCGGGGTCGTGAAGAGCAATACGCCGCATATGGCGAATGGAGCTGCAAACCACAGCAGATACGGACGGTATTTGCCCATCTTCGTATTCGTGCGGTCGGCTATGACTCCCATCATCAGGTCAGACACCGCGTCCCAGACACGGGTGGCCAGAACGAGGATTCCTGCATCCACCAGCGTGAGGCCGAAAACGTTGGAATAGAAAAACGGCAGATAATAACTGAAAATCTTCCAGAACATGGAGGTAGCCATGTCGCCGAAGCCATATCCGATTTTTCTTGAGAGATTGCGCATCATGATGTTGAGAGGTAAGATACGGGACGGGATGCCGCGCACATATTGTAGAATGGCGCGACATCCGGTCCCGGAATTTCGGTTAAGAATTCAAATATTTCTCGTTGGAATCGATAAGACGGTTGATCGTCGCCACCGATGCCGAAGTGGTGAGGCCGTCTTCAGGCGTGTTGAGGCAATAGTCCACAAGCCTGTCAACAGTAGACGTGGCCACGTGCATTCTGGTGTCGGAAGATGCATAATAGATGAACACCTTGCCGTCCTCATCAGCGATCCAGCCGTTGGCAAACAGCACATTCATCACATCGCCTATGTATTCGACACCGACCGGCGCCATGAAATATCCGCCCGGCGATGCTATCTTCTTCCATGGCTCCTCGAGCGATGTCATGTAGAGATAAAGCACATATCTGAGACCGGAAGCACATCCGCGCACGCCATGAGCAAGATGCAGCCATCCTTTGGAAGTCTTGATGGGATGAGGGCCCTCGCCATTCTTCACCTCCTTGATGGTGTGATAGTAACGGCTGTCGATTATCATCTCACCCTTGACCTCGGCATTTTCCATATCGTCTATAAGAGCCCAGCCGATGCCTCCGCCGCTGCCGGCGTCGATGAAGCCATCCTGCGGACGGGTATAGAGCGCGTATTTGCCATCCACAAATTCGGGATGAAGCACCACATTGCGCTGCTGCGACTTGCACTTCAGGTCGGGCAGACGCTGCCAGTTGACGAGGTCTTTCGTGCGCGCGATGCCACATGTGGCGGTGGCGGCAGAGAGGTCGCCGGGGCGGCTGTCGTCATGACGCTCCACACAGAAGAGACCGTAGATCCACCCGTCCTCATGCCTTGTGAGGCGCATGTCGTATATGTTAGTGGCGGGATCGTCGGTGTCGGGCATAGTGATCGGGCGGTCCCAGAAACGGAAGTTGTCGATTCCGTTAGGGCTCTCGGCCACTGCGAAAAACGATTTCCTGTCGGAACCCTCGACGCGCACCACAATCACATACTTTCCTTCCCACTTGATGGCTCCGGAATTGAGTGTGGCGTTGCAGCCAATCCTCTCCATGAAATAGGGATTTGTGGCCGGATTGAAATCGTAGCGCCATTCGAGAGGCACCATCTCGGCAGTGACCACCGGATTCTCATACCGCTCGTAGACGCCGTTGCCGTCTACCGGAGTGTTCTTACGTGTGACCAGATTCTCGAAACGCTCGGTCACCGCTTTCTTTCTTTCTTCAAATATATCCATTATATCAATTTATGTTTTCAGATTAATATGGAAGTTGCTTGATACAACTTCAGAAAGTCACTTCACGAACAGCGCCCGTCCGCTGTCGTGAAACTTCTTGAAATCCTCGGCGGCAGGATGTCCGGGATAAGGCACATAGAAATGACCCGGTTTCATATTTTTCTCCGCGTTTCTCCATACGCATACATATGCCACGGGGATGGAGTCCAGCGCAGGCATAAGCACCCTTGTGTACCTGTCTCTTATACACATCTCCGAGCCCGCGAGACACTGAGCGATCTCGTATG
>USNC01000080.1 GCA_900555915.1 uncultured Porphyromonadaceae bacterium
ATGTGTATAAGAGACAGATTTTGTCAGGGCAGGTTGGAGGCAGGGGTGGCACGGTCAAGGGTGCGGTAGCCGATGGCTTCGGCTATGTGGCGGCTGAGGACGGGGGCGGCTACGGCTTCCTCGGGCTGCATGGTGGCGGAGTATTCGAGGTCGGCTATGGTGCGGGCCACGCGGAGGATGCGGTCGAAGGCACGGGCCGACATGTTGAGGCGCGTCATGCGGTCTTTGAGGCGGGCGAGTCCTTCCTCGTCGGGCCAGGCGAAGGCGTGGAGCAGACGGGAATTCATCTGCGCGTTGCAATAGACGTGCGGTTCATCACTGAAACGCAGCGTCTGCACAGCCCTGGCCCTTATGACGCGCTCCCTGATGCTGCGGCTGCTCTCGCCGGGCTCGAGATTGGCCATGTCGTCGAATGCCACAGGCTCTATCTCACACTGGATGTCGATTCGGTCGAGGAGCGGGCCGCTGACACGGTTCATGTATCTTGACACGGCACCGGGCGTGCATGTGCATCGCTTGGTTGGATGTCCGTAGTAGCCGCAGGGGCAGGGATTCATAGAGGCCACGAGCATGAACGAGGCGGGATAGTCTACCGTATATTTGGCTCTGGAGACCGTGATGGTCCGGTCTTCGATAGGCTGGCGCAGCACTTCGAGCACCGACCGGGAAAATTCGGGGAACTCATCGAGGAAGAGCACGCCATTGTGGGCGAGGGAAATCTCTCCGGGCATGGGGCTGGCGCCTCCCCCGACAAGAGCCACGGGCGACACCGTATGGTGCGGGGTGCGGAAGGGGCGCCTTGTCATGAGCATGGCACCGCGCTTCAGTTTTCCGGCTACGGAATGTATTTTGGTGGTCTCGAGCGCCTCGGCGAGGCCGAGCGGCGGCAGTATGGACGGGAGGCGCTTGGCCATCATCGACTTTCCGGCTCCCGGAGGCCCCACCATGAGAAGATTGTGTCCGCCGGCGCACGCCACCTCAAAAGCGCGCTTCACGCTGTCCTGCCCCTTGACTTCGGCGAAGTCAAAATCGAAATTATCCGCCTCGGCCGCGAATATCTCCCGCGTATTGATCACCGTCGGCTGCAGATCGGAGCAGCCTGCGATGACATTGACCGCATCGGCGATATCCCTGACCCCGAAGACCTCCACCTTATTGACGATAGCCGCCTCAGTGACATTCGCCTCCGGCACTATCAGGCGTCTGAACCCCATCTCCCTCGCCTTGACAGCCATCGGCAGCACCCCCTTGACGGGAAGCACCGAACCGTCGAGCGAGAGTTCGCCCATGATCATATACTCGGAAAGATGCTCTCCGGGCACTTTCTCATTGGCAGCCAGCACCCCGATAGCCATCGGGAGGTCGAACGCCGCCCCCTCCTTTTTCACGTCGGCCGGCGAGAGATTGATCACCGTGCTCTTGTGGGGAAACCCGATTCCGCTCTGCATGAGGGCTGTAGTGATTCGGGTATAGGCCTCCTTCACGGCAGTGTCGGCGAGTCCGACAATACTGAACAAAGTGCCTTTCCTCACAGCAGTCTCAATGGTGACTACTATGGCATCTATGCCTGAGATGGCGGCGGAGTAAACTTTGGTCAGCATCATTTTCCGGGTTTTGAGTCCTTTTTCTTTTTTCTATCCATCTCCTTGCGGAAGACATCAAGAGCCTTTTTCAATTCGCTGCCGGAGTATGCCTCAGTCCCGCCGCGCCCGGTTATCACAAACCAGGGAACCCTCACCACCCCCATGCCGACCATGTCGCGGTCGGCCACGCCCCGGGGCACCCACGACCTGACAAGGCCGCCTATCGTGTCGCGGCGTGTGGAGTTGACCCAGACCATGCTGTCGGGATGCAGAGCCACCATCGAGAGGATTCTTCCGGTGGAATCGGGATACTGCCTTGCGACGGCACGCAGCGAGTCAGCCACTTCCGCGCGCATGGAATTATTATCGTCGTAGAAATAAAGGAACGCGGCCGACACCCTCGCGAAATCAAGAGTATCTATGCCGTTGTCGCGCGTGCGCACCACCAGCGGACCCGGCTTTTTTGCCTTCGCCCTTTTGAGAGAGCCATCGGCATCGACCGAGAAACTGACACCGAGAAGATCGGTGCAGCCACACATCTCCACCGTCTGCCCGCCTCGCGCATCCTCGCTGATGGAGTTCCAGAGAGCGACAAAACCGTCGGGGTCGGAACCGCGGTCATAGTCGGTGAGAAGTATCAGGGTGGCGAGGACGTCATCTTTGTTGGCTTTCACGAACTCCGCCACCGCCTTCTTTTTCTGCGCCGTCATGCTGTCGCGCGCGGCAGTCAGGAGCGCCGCGTTGCTGTTGCGCCACCGGCTCCAGCGCTCCGACACCTCATTTCCTTTCACTTTCCATGTGTTCATGTCGGGTTTGTCGCCGGATATCACTATCTCGTCGCCTTTTTCCACATATACCGCCACCGACGCCGATGAGGATGCGTCGCGCACATACACCACAGTAGGACGCGATGTGACGCACTCAAGCGAGACAGCGCCATTCTGCACCGGGGCCACCCGCTCTATCCAGGTTCCCTTGCGGGAGTCCCACGCGTAGTAATCCACCATGTAGTTGCCTACATAGTCTTTTGGAAATTCAAATCTGATGGAGAATTGATTTTTCACGCATCCGGTCAGGAGTATGAGCAGGAACACGGCTGCAGCCACATGTGAACTAAAGGTCTTCATGCCACAAAATTAACAAAACTTACTCAGTAATGCAAATAATCATTCAATTTTCGCTTTCGCGAAAATTGAGGTTATAGGCTATAGGCTATAGGCTATAGAGTATAGAGTATAGAGTATAGAGTATAGAGTATAGGTTATGAGGTTATGAGGTTATGAGGTTAGTTTGTCGGCATGAGAATGGGGAGGGGGCATCAGAATGGCGGAGATGCGCGTAAGCCGGGGAGCGATCAGAGGGCGCCCTGCTCGATGAGGTGGGCTATGCGGTCGATCGTGGCGTCTTCCTTGTTCTTGTCGGGATGGAAACCGGCTTTCATGTTCATGCCGAAGAATTTGCCGAAAGTCTGCCAGAATCCGGCACGGAAACTGCCGAGGAAAGCCTTCACGATATTGAAGGAGCTCTGGTCGGTCTCGCGGTTGATGAGTTTCAGAAGTATCTTGCCCTGATTCTTCGTCATATGCTTCACCACAGGCTTATACTGCTCGAAAATATCTTTCTCCAGGCGCTTGAGGTGCTTCTCACGCGTCTTTTCATCTGGAATGGTCTGGATATATTCGTAGGTCTCGCAGAGAGTGGCGAAGGCGAGTTTGGCATAAGGAAGAGTCTTGCGTACATCGCGCACCGTGCGCCAGTAGAATTCCTCCTGTTTCTTATTCTTGAACTTCATAGGAGGATACACGTAGAAATCATTGAATACCGTCATCCTCACCGTGTCGCCATATTCGTCGACAAACCTGTAGAACCCTCTCACCGGCTTGACAGTGATGCTGGTGACATCGCCGAGGTCGGGCACATCGGCGCTGCTTCCGAACGCGACGGAAGCAAACAGAAGAGACACGGCTATTTTCAACGACCAGTTCATAACATTCTCATTCAAAGCAGACGAAAACGGCGTCAGGGCCAAGCCTGAAGAAAGGCTCCACTATGGAGTGCGAAAGATCTATCTTCGACTCAAGACGCCTCCGTATATTCTCGAACCGGCGGGGATGAAGCGCGCGGAAACCGCGCAGTTCGCCGGCCACATCCCTCGCGCATACGCTATCAAGCAAGACATCAAGCAGCCGCGTGTTGAGATCCCTGAGCAGCGGCGGATATGCCTCCAGCGTGGCCGCCACAGCCGGGAAGCAGTGTGCGAAGAAAGGCTCCCTGCCGTAGGCCGCCTCCAGCGCGCCGAGATGGATACGGGTCCAGTCGCCATGTCCGGAAATCTCCCATTTCTCGGGGGGGAGCCTCTTCACTACCGACGCCCCACCCTGCACCGGCACAGAGAGCACCATTCCGCCGGGCGAGTTAGACCACACCACAGTGCGCGCATAGTCTTTCGGCTTCAGGTCGCGCTCCCCTCGCAACCACCGCAGCGAGGGGAGATACGGAGGCATGCAGTAGCCTATCACTTCCATTTGGTATTCTTGTCGGGGTTGGCATCGCGCAGTATACGCTCCCATCTTATCTTCCCGTCGAAGAGACCTTTCTCCTCGTCGAACGACACGAGGATGAACATGGGGCTTCCCACGATATGGTCTTCGGGGACGAATCCCCAGTAGCGGGAATCGGCCGAACGGTCGCGGTTGTCGCCCTGCATCCAGTAGTAGTCCATCTTGAAAGTGTAGTGGTCGGTCTTCTCACCATTGATGAATATCTCACCGTCGCGCACCTGAAGATCGTTGCCCTCATATACGCTTATCGCGCGGCGATATATGGGAAGGTTGTCGAGGGTAAGGCGCAGGGTGGCACCCTTCTCGGGAATCCAGAGCTCGCCCATGTCGGGACGGGTCCAGCCGTAGGTGTTGCCGAGCGGGAACATTCCGCCGAGATCATAGAAGCCGGTCTCCGACTCCTTCACGAGCGGTCCGGCCACCTCAGGCCATGACTCCACCACTTCCTTAGCCTTGCGTGTAAGTGGCACATCGTAGAAATTATAAGGGATACCCTCTACCGATACGGGCGCCATGCCGTGGTCTTCGGCCCTGACATCGACCGATTTCCATTTCTCATCGGAGATAATCCCCTTGACAGGAATCACATAGTTATACTGCACATTCTCGGCATCTTCCACAGGCACGCCGTTGATGTGGATCACATCGTCGACTATCTTCAGGCGCTCACCCGGAAGTCCGACGGCACGCTTCACGTAATTCTCCCTGCGGTCGACCGGGCGCACCACCACATCGCCAAACATCGCCTTGTTGGCCTCGATATACGCCTTTGGGTCGGCGACACCGCGCTGAGCCAGTTCGTGGCATATCTGGTAGTAGTCGGGATTCTGAATCTTCGTGGCCACAGTGTCGCCGTTGGGATAATTGAAGACCACAATGTCGCCCCTCTCGATCTTCCGCAGACCGGCAAGCCTGTGATAATCGAGCTGCGGCTTATCGAAATAACTCTTGCAGTTGAGTATGGGGAGAGTGTGCTGCGCAAGCGGGAAATGCAGCGGAGTCTGCGGCACCCTCGGTCCGTAGACAGTCTTGTTGACCCAGAGATAGTCTCCCACGAGCAGCGACTTCTCGAGCGAGGAGGAGGGAATCTTATAGTTCTGTCCTATGAATGCGAAGATGAAATAGACAAGCACCAACGCATATATTATGGCGTCGATCCATGAACAAACGGACCTTGTGGGCTCCTTTGTCTTCTTCCACCAGCTCCAGGGTATATACTGGGTGATGTATATATCGCACAGCAGCAGCCATACAAGCAGCAGCCATGGATTGCCCATCCATATCACCCACAGAAAAAACACGGCAGACACAATGCCGAAACGCACCCAGCGAGTGGCGCGCACTTTTGAAAGACGTTCGCGAAGGTCGGAAATAAAATTGCTCATACGGATATAACGTAATGACTACATCGATTATTATGAAGGCCAAGAGGGCAGATCGGCCTTAACGGGCCAATTGGACCAATAGGGCCAATTGGGCCAATTGGTCTAATTGGTCTAATTGGTTCTGCAGAATGATTGGCGCAGTCAGAACTTATACATGTCGGCGGCGGTGAAGAACCCCGGCTGGGGATGTCCGAATTTGATACCGGCTATCTTCGGTTTTCTGGTCTTATTGAACAGCCATTCGGCGGCAAGCACCGCTCCGAGAGCGAAGCCGTCGCGGCTTTTGGCTGAATGCGATATGGTGATGGTGTCCTGTGGAGAATCCCACGTCACGGTGTGTATGCCCGGCACCTCCCCTTCGCGTCGGTGCGATATGTAGAGAGTGTCTTTTTTCGGTTCCTCTCCGGCTACGCCGACTTCCTCCACGAGCACCCGCTCCCCTTCGACATCGGCATATACCGGCACCTTTATATCGGCTTCTTTCCATGAGCCGATGCGGTCTGACCCGGCTATGAGCTGCTCGGCGATGGTGATTGCGGTTCCGGAGGGATGGTCGAGTTTGTGGATGTGGTGCACCTCCTCCATCGACGGCACATACTGGGGATAGCCGTTCATTATCTTTGTCAGATACCGGCTGACGGCCTCGAAAACATTCACGCCTACGGAGAAGTTCGAGCTGTAGAGCAGCGTACCCTTTCCGCTGTCGCACACCGACTTCACGGCCTGCAAAGAATCGAGCCATCCGGTGGTGCCGCATACTACGGGGATCTCCGCCGAGAAGCACTTCAGAATATTATTAACAGCCGACGACGGACATGTGAACTCAATGGCCACATCCGACTTGCGGAATGCTTTGGAGTCAATGTCTACGGCATTTTCGGCATCGACGATGACGCTGATGTCGTGGCCACGCTCTTTCGCTATTCTCTCTATCATACCTGTCTCTTATACACATCTCCGAGCCCACGAGACACTGAGCGATCT
>USNC01000081.1 GCA_900555915.1 uncultured Porphyromonadaceae bacterium
TGTCGCTGCGTCCCTGTGAGCTGTGCACTTCGGTGCGCACGGAGTAGCCGAGCATTTTTACGAGGATGGTGATCATGTTCTGGAAATGCACCTCTTTGTCGGCTTCGTGTTCGTTGCTGATGGAGGCGAACATGCTTCTGAGCCTCGCCATAAAGGCTTCTATGTCGCCCCTCTCGAGCTCCTGCACGAATTTATTGAGGTTGAACTCCGTCATGTTGCGGTCGCTTCGGAAGAAATATTTGCCAAGCGAATTCCAGAAAGCCTTCGATACTTCCCGGTTTGGAAAGCCGAGGGTGTAGAGTTGGGTCTTGTGGTCATAGCCTTTGATCGAAAGGTAGCCGGCTTGATAGAAAAGGGGCACGATATCCTGGTCTGTATCGGTGATGTCGCTCAATTCGTCTTCCGTGCGGCTTTGGCCTTCCATGTCCTGAAGGAAGAAATGGTTGCGGCGTATCAGGTTTATTAGATACGAGGAACTTCCGGTGGCAAACCAGTAGGCACCCAGTTTATTGTCATCGAAAGCGTTCAGTGTGCTGAATGGGTTGTAGATGTCCGCTCCATTCCGGGCGAAGTGATAGCCGTCGTAGTATGCTTTGAACTCACGCGCTGCCTCTTCGTCGGAGATTTCATGATGTTCGGCGAAAATTTTCAGGGATGGTCCGAAATTGGAGTGAAACTCTTGTTCTGTAATGCCGCAGATGTCGTTGAAGGCCGGATTCATCGAGATATCTTTCAGATTGTTCAGTCCGCTGAATACCGAGACTTTTCCAAACTTCGATACTCCTGTGATCATGACAAACCGAATGTATTCGTCGCATTGCTTGAGCACGGAATAGAATCCCCGCAACTTTCCCTTTATCTTCTCCAGAAGTTCGGAATCGTGCATTGTGTCGAGCAGAGGTTTGTCGTATTCGTCAATCAGAATCACTACTTTCCTACCGGTTTTTCTGCATACGGCCCGGATGAGTCTTCTGAATCTGTCGCCGATTTGTCCGCTGGTGTTGATGGAGTATTCATCCTCAAGATCTTCAAGGTAAGACGTCAATTTGTCGATGAGCACCTCTATTTCATCATAATATGCAGCGCTGAGGTCGAAGCGCAGCACAGGATATTCTATCCACTCATCCTCCAGTTTGTCAATCTCAAGACCAGCGAAGAGTTCCTTCCGTCCCTCGAAATATGCCTGAAGTGTCGACACAAGCAGACTTTTTCCAAACCGCCTCGGCCGACTCAGAAACACATAACTGGATTCTTTGACAAGTTTATGCACAAGCGCCGTCTTGTCAACGTAGAGATACCCTTCCTCTCTAATTTTCAGGAAAGTCTGAATCCCGATTGGATATTTGATCTTGTCTGCCATCTTCTCTGCTCGTTTCTCAATATAACAATATCGCTGTATGCAAAGTTAATAAAAAAACTGTCAATCTGCAAAATCCGCGATCTGCTCCCAAAACTCCGTTGACGCCCTTGGCGTCACTTTTCCACGAAACTGTGGAATGTGTGCGGGGCAAGGTTCACGTTTAGGTATCGCTCTCCTGCCTTGACGCTGATTTCCTTTTCCGTGTCCGACAGGTTGCCCGCCACCACCACATGCCTGCCCTCCGGGGTCAGGGCCACCAGCACCGGAGTCTTGTCTTCTCCGGATGCCTTGTGGCCTACAATTTCAGCTCCTTCCTGTATGAAATTGCTGTAATGGCGGTAGGCATACCATTCGGGAGTGTATTCAAATGTGCGGTCGGCGGACTTCACTTTGACAAGGGCGTTCTGTTTCCAGCCCCATGCGCTTTCGCCGTGGTCGCACAGTATCATGTTCCAGTTGAAATAGTCGGAACATCCGTTGCCGATATAATGGTTGATGAGCTGAAATGTGTGCTCGGCGGCGTTCCAGTCCATGTCGCCGTTGCCGCATTCGCTTTCTGTACTGACGTATCTGTAGCGGGGATTCTCTTTCCTGAGCCGGGGCAGTATCTGCCCTCCTTCCCATTGCAGCCCGATTCCTTTTATATTGTCGGCCATCCGTGGATCCGACAGCACTTCCCTCACGTGTTCGTAGCGGTTGGTGTTGAATGTGCCGAGATAGAGATCCACTCCCGGATTGTTTTTCCTGAGAGTCGGCGCGAGGTAGTCGAGATTGAATGTCTGTATGTCTTTCGTTGTCCACGGGCATCCGGGGTAGGGCGTATAGCTGTAGGCCTCATTCTGATACATTACCATCTTTATAGGCACTCCCTGCTCCCCGTAAAGGTCGATGAATCTGGAGAACATGTCGGCATAGCACTGCAGATACCGCGGATCCTGGATGAAGAAACTCTGTGTTGCCATGCGGCGCGGGAATCTGTTTCTGTCGGGGTTCACCTGCTCGTTGTCCGACCGGTCGCTGTCGCCGAAAAGCAGGTAGTCGGTCCTTGGGTCGAGGTCGTTGTGCCTGTTGCTCTGCACGGCGTAGTGCCCGTTGATTTTCATCCATGCCGGCGGACTCCACGGCGACATCCAGAATGTGAGGTGCGGATTGTATTTCTGCGCTGCCCTTATGTAGGGGATTATCGACATCTTGTCGCGCTCGATGTTGAAATATTTCAGGTCGAAGTCCCCTTGCACATCGCTGCATGAATACCATCCCATGGCATAATCGTTGGCGTTCATGGAGATACGCCCCATCGTGAATCGCAGTTCGCCGTCAGGTGAGAACGCGCGTTCCAGAATCTGGTCCTGCCGGTCGCGGCTGAGCATGCACAGGGCCCGCCAGTCCTGCTCGTTGAAAGTGGTGCCCCAGTGGCCGAACTCTACAATGGGACGCCGGTCGTCGCTGTCCACTTTCTCAGTGAAGGCCGGAGCGGACTCGGAGCGGACAGTTCCCGATTGCTTCCATTGTTCGCTGCCGGAGGTGGTAAGTTGTATGTATTTCTGTGCATTCATTGCAGTGGCCGTGAGCAGGATCATGGCGCAGGCTGTTGATTTTCTCGATAGTGTCATGGTGGGTCGGATGTTATGGTGTTATGGTGATGGTTTCTTCCGTCGGCAAAATTAATAAAAATACGGATATTGCAAAAGAAATGATGGATATTGTTTTGTGGGAAGATTTAAATTTTGTAAATTTGGGCATGAAACGATTCCTTTTATCGATAAGTGCGGCTGTCGCGGTTGTCGCTGCCGCCGATGCTTCAGGTGCGCCACGTTTCGTCTTCGATGAGACGGATCCGGATGTGCACGACCCTGTCATGGCATATGACGGTGGTCGGTATTATCTTTTCAATACCGGAGTGGGAATAGGGGTTCTCTCCTCCGCCGATCTCAAGACGTGGCGGCAGGAAGGGAAAGTGCTCGATCCCATACCGGAGTGGGCGAAGACGGAGGTGCCTGCCTACAAGGGCCATACCTGGGCCCCCGACATCGTGAGGGTCGGCGACTGGTGGTATCTGTATTACAGTTGCTCCACATTCGGCAAGAACATTTCGGCGATCGGGGTCGCGCGCGCAGAAACCTTGGATCCTGATAATCCCGGTTATGGATGGGAAGATCTCGGAATGGTGATCAGTTCCCGTCCCGGTGTGACCGACTGGAATGCCATCGATCCCAACGTCATTCTGGACCGAAAGGGAAATCCGTGGATGGTTTTCGGCAGTTTCTGGGACGGTATTCAGCTCGTGAGGCTGAAGAAAGACATGAAGACTCCGCAGGGAGACTGTGCCACCATTGCTCGCCGTCGCAGACCCTGCGGCGTAGGCAAGGCGCAGGAGAATGCCGGTGCGAATGCCATTGAGGCTCCTTTTATTGTGGAGAAAGACGGTTGGTATTATCTTTTCGTGAGCCACGACTACTGCTGCAAGGGGCTTGAGAGCAACTACAGCACAGTAGTCGGACGAAGCCGCCGCATCGAAGGTCCTTATCTTGACCGCGACGGACGCGACATGGCGCATGGCGGTGGCACTCTTGTGATAGGCCCTGATGAGAAATACAGCGGGGTAGGGCATTGCAGCGTGTATGAGTTCGGCGGCAGATGGATTTTCGCAGCCCATGGCTATGACAAGGCGAAAAACGGTGCCTCCAAACTCGTGGTCCGTGATATTGCGTGGGATGACGAAGGCTGGCCCGGGCTGGACACTCTGTAACCGCCACCAACGTCCTCTCCTGTTGCAAAAAAATAATGTAATTCCGATTTTGCTAAAATAAACGCTCCACTGTCCATCCCGTGAAGGTTCGGGTCTCCGGAGAGAAGTTGGCGCCGACAAGGATCTTTTCCCTCGGATCGATCTCATACTGCCGGGCATAGCCTTTATTCCTGATCTGCTCCAGGGCGGCATCGGAGGTGGAGTTTACTTTCAGTTCGAATATATAGATGTAGCGGGGAGTCTCGATCTCTATGTCGCTGCGTCCCTGTGAGCTGTGCACTTCGGTGCGCACGGAGTAGCCGAGCATCTTCACAAGTATGGTGATCATATTCTGGAAATGCACCTCCTTGTCCGATTCATTCTCGTTGCTGATTGATGCGAACATGCTTCTTAGCCTCAACATAAAAGATTCGATATCGCCGTTTTCAAGTTCAAGCACGAATTTATTGAGATTGAACTCCGTGGTATTCCTTCCGGAGTAAAAGAAAAAGTCGCCTAAAGAGTTCCAGAAAGCCTTAGTAACTTCTCTGTTGGGCATACCCAATTTGTACATCATGCTGTTCTTGTCGTATCCTTTGATGGTGAGATAACCGGACTGATACAGCAGGGGGACAATGTCTTCGCCGGGAGCGGCTATATTGCCAAGGGCGCTTTCATTTCGCTCCACTCCTTCAAGATCCTGAAGTAAGAAATGGTTGCGCATAAGCAGGCGGATGAGATATGTCGGTGATCCTGATTCAAACCAATATGCACCCAGTTCATTGTCTTCAAAGGCGTTGAGCGTACTGAAGGGATTGTATATGTCCGTTCCGTTCGTTGAAAAGTGGTAGCCGTCATAATAAGACTTGAATTGGGCTGCCGCTTCGTCTTCCGTTATCTTATGATGCTCTGCAAATTGTGTCAAAGATGGCTCGAAGTTGGCAAGAAATTCTTGTTCGGTTATGCCGCAGATGTCGTTGTAGTCAGAACGCATGGATATGTCTTTTAGATTGTTTAGACCGCTGAATACGGATACTTTCCCGAATTTCGACACTCCCGTGATCATCACAAATTTGATAAACTCATCGCATTCTTTAAGCACGGAATAAAAACCGCGCAACTCCCCCTTGATCGATTCCAGCATTTGAGGGTCATGCATGGTGTCGAGCATCGGCTTGTCGTATTCATCTATCAGAATCACTACGCGTTGCCCTGTCTTTTGGTAGGCTGCATAAATCAAGTTGTAGAATCTGTCACCTATCTCTTTGGCCGGGATCGGATTGTAGATTAGTTCCATCCTTGTCAGATACGCGTCAATCTTGTTATGTACGTTTTCCGGTTTTGTATAGTTCTTGCCGCTGAGGTCAAACCTCAGTACCGGATACTTTGTCCACTTCTCTTCCAATTTCTCGATCTCAAGTCCGGCGAAAAGCTCCCTCCTCCCCTCGAAATACGCTTGCAGCGTCGACACAAGCAGACTCTTCCCAAACCGCCTCGGACGGCTCAGAAACACGTAGTTGTATTCCTTGACAAGCTTATGCACAAGCGCCGTCTTGTCAATGTAGATATAACCTTCCTCTCTGATTTTCCGGAAGGTCTGTATGCCTATCGGATATTTGATCCTTTTTGCCATATTCTCACCCTCTTTCTTGATATAACAATATCTCTCCATGCAAAGTTAATAAAAATCAGCCATTCCGCATAATTCAGATTATGGATCTTTTCGAAAATTGTATCCATATAAAAACTTGTACCTACATAATATAAAAACATAATATAAAAAAAGCGGAACATAAAAAAAAGCGGAGGGCAAGCAGGAATTGCCCTGCCTACCCTCTTTTCAAGATCTAAGACACTATAGAATGGTTGTTCCGTGAAGTTCCCGATGAAACCAGTCAGTTGCAACAAGACCGATCTGTGAGCGGAACGGCGGGGTTATCGACTTGCGGATCTGAGCTCTTGCAGCATCATAGGTTGATTCTTGCAATAGCACTCCAATTGCTACTCTCATATCCACTTCCAGCAGCCATAACTTGATATTCGTAAGCCGTCCCAACTTCTACTTGATTATCAGTTGTATATTCATTACCAGTATCTGCTAATACACCTGTAGAACAATTTTGACCATCAATTTCATACCCACCATTTTTGGGATATGTCTTGATTACACGATATATTGTTGCGTTCGGTACACTATTCCACAAAATTTGTACAACCGGATTTTCAGAGGTTCCAATATTTACAGTTTTAACACCAGTTGGTGTAGCTAACTTATTGGTGTAATGTCGCTAAATTAACCGATAGAAAGCCACGATAGCAGTATGGTGGGACGGTGTCACGCTGCCACACGTATGGTGGATCTGAAAGGATGGAGCATCGCGCGGATCCAGCTA
>USNC01000082.1 GCA_900555915.1 uncultured Porphyromonadaceae bacterium
GATGTGTATAAGAGACAGGGGCTGCGCATGGCGCGTGGCAAGTATGTGGTTTTTCTCAATTCCGGCGACCGTTTTCATGATTCCGGCACACTCTCCCTGTATGCGGCCGCGATCGCCAAGAAAAATCCCGACATCATATATGGCGACACCTGCCTGATGGATATCTCGGGCAACATAAAGGGGCCGCGCCATCTTTCAGCGCCGTCGATACTCACGTCCGACAGTTTTTCAAGGGGAATGCTTATCTGCCACCAGTCCTTCATGGTACGCAAGGCGATAGCTCCGCATTATGACACCGACTACCGTTTCTCGGCCGACTATGACTGGACCATACGCTGCATAAAGGCGTCGCGTCCCGGCGGGCGGGTGAACCTGCACGCGGTGGTCACAGACTATCTTACCGACGGCCTCACCGACCGCAACAAGCGGGCCTCGCTGATGGAGCGTTTCCGCATCATGGCCGCGCACTATGGAATGATGCGCGCGATAGCGTCGCATCTCTCGTTCATTCCGCGTGCGCTGAAAAGGGGCAAACTCTGACAAACAACTCAAACAACATAAAGACACATGAAAAAAATCCTGAATCTCGCAGCCTCCGCGCTGGTGGCTGCGTCGCCCATGGCAGTCATGGCCGACACCAATCCTATGCTTCAGCCTTACCCGGCGAAGTATGAGATACCACCTTTCGAGCAGATAAAGACGTCCGACTTCATACCGGCCATAAAGGCCGGAATCGAGGAGCAGGACCGCAATCTCGACCGGATAATCCGCAACCGCGCCACTCCCGATTTTGAGAACACCATTCTCCCGCTGGAGAATCTTTCCCCGATTCTGGAGCGCGTGTCGGGAATATTCTATCACTACGACAGCTGCATGAAGACCGATGAGTTCGCAGCCGTGGCCGAGGAGGCAATCCCGCTTCTCAACGACGCGAGCAACCGCGTGATGCTCAACCAGCCCCTCTTCGACAGGATAAGGTCGGTATATGAGATGCGCGACAAGATGAAACTCACTCCCGTGCAGAAACGCCTGGTGGAGAAATACTACCGTCAGTTTGCCGAGCAGGGGGCCGCTCTCTCCCCGGAGAAAAAGGAGGAACTTGTGAAGATCAACGACGAACTGTCGCGTCTCTTCATCCAGTTCAACAAGAACCTGCTCACGGCCACAAATGAATTTTTTGTGACTGTCTATGACAAGGCGGACCTCGCCGGACTTCCCGACAATGTGGTGGCGGCGGCGGCCGAGGAGGCCACAGCCAAGGGTCTCGACGGACTCTGGGTGTTCACCCTGCGCGCGCCGAGCCGTCTGCCGGTGCTTGAATCGGCCGACAACCGCGGCCTGCGCGAGGCTATCTACAAGGGATACGTGAATCTCGCAAGTTTCGGCAAGAACAGCAACTATCCCGTCATCGAGCAGATCGTGAGGCTGCGTGCCGAGAAGGCAAAACTCATGGGCTTCGACAATTTCGCCCAGATGCAGACCTCTAAGGTGATGGCAAAGACTCCGGAAGCCGCCGAGAATCTTCTCATGCAGGTATTCACCGAGTCTGTGAAGCGCTCGCGTGAGGAAGTGGCCGACATGCAGGCGTATGTCGACGCCAACGGCGGAGGTTTCAAGATCGCGCCATGGGACTACTATTACTATGCCGGCAAGGTGAAGGAGCAGAAATTCGGTCTCAGCGACGCCGACATCCAGCCTTACTTCTCGCTCGAGAATGTGAAGGAAGGTCTCTTCTGGTGTGCCGAGCGGCTCTACGGCATAAAACTCGTGGAGATGCCCGACGCTCCCAGATATATGGATGAAGTCACTGTCTACGACGTGCAGGATGCGAAGACCGGCGAACATATCGCAGTCTTCATGACCGACTATTTCCCGCGCGACTCCAAAGTGCAGGGAGCATGGATGGAGCAGATGCAGAGCGCGGGTATCTACGGTGACGGAGAGAAGAAGCGTCCCATCGTCTACAACGTGTGCAACTTCTCGCGTCCCGCAGGCGATGTGCCCGCGCTTCTCACTCTCGATGAGGTCGAGACAATGTTTCATGAGTTCGGCCACGGTCTGCAGGGTATGCTCGCCCGCTCCGAATATAAGTCGCTTGCCGGCACAAACGTAGACCGCGACGCCGTGGAACTTCCGTCGCAGCTCAACGAGCACTGGGCCACCGCCCCCGAGGTGCTGCGCCACTACGCGAAGCACTACAAGACCGGCGAGCCTATGAGCGAGGAGATGATTCAGAAGATACAGGATGCCGCCAAATTCAACCAGGGCTTCGTGACGACTGAACTCGCCGGCGCCGCGCTGCTCGACCTCGCCTGGGGCAGGACCGACGGCAATGGCGTAGATGTGCCCGGTTTCGAGGCTGCGTTTGCCGAGAAGATAGGTATGCCGGATGAAATCACCTACCGCTACCGTTCGCCTTATTTCAAGCACGTATTCGGCGACGACGGCTACGCATCGGGATATTACACTTATCTCTGGGCCCAGGTGCTTGAGGCAGACGCGTGGGAGACATTCCAGAAGAAGGGAATCTTCGACAGGAAGACCGCCGACGTCTATAAGAAGAATATCCTTGAGTCGGGCGACGACAAGGACGCCACCGAACTCTTCCGTGACTTCAGCGGCCACACTCCCGACGTGCACGCCCTGCTGCGTCTCCGCGGCTTCGAGCCCTCCTACGATGCGCTGCCCGTGCAGAAGAAAGTGGAGAAGAAGGTAAATAAGAAGACAAGGAAATAATTTAGACATTGTCCAAATTAACCGCCGACGGGTCAGAATTACGTGGGAATGTTTGGGAATTTGTGGATTTAGGTTTAAATTTGCACTGCAAAAAGCAAGAAACAAGTTAAACATCTAAAAATAATACAACTATGGCTTATGTAATTGGCGACAACTGCGTGGCATGTGGCACATGCCAGAGCGTATGTCCGACTGACTCTATCAGCGAGGGCGACATCTACCACATCAACCCGGACACTTGCATCGACTGCGGCAGCTGCGCACAGGTTTGCCCCAGCGACGCTATCTCTGAAGGCTGATCGCCTGCCTGATGTAAAGGCAAAGCGGCTCTTCCCCTTGCGGGAGGAGCCGTATTCTTTTTGCGCGAAGCGCAAAAAGAAAACTTAAGGGTTAAGGGTGAAGGGTTAAGGGTTTAAGGTGAATTTTTTTGTTATGGGGGCTTATAATCCGTTTTTTTTCATTAATTTTGCATATCCGCTGTGTGCGGAAAGAAGGGATGGGTGTCAGATATGGCAGAATGCAATGATAGAGGTAAAGATAATCAACGAATCGGGCAATCCGTTGCCCTCATATGCCACTCCCGGCAGCGCCGGGATGGATCTCCGCGCGTGGCTGCCCGACGGCCCCGTCACTCTCGCTCCTCTCGGGCGCAGGCTTATCCCCACCGGTGTCAGGCTTGAGATGCCCGAAGGCTGCGAATGCCAGATACGTCCGCGCAGCGGCCTGGCGGCGAAACATGGAATAACAGTGCTCAACACCCCCGGCACAATCGACAGCGACTACCGCGGCGAGATCGGAGTGATACTCGTCAATCTGAGTCAGGAGCCTTTCGTAGTGGCCGACGGAGAGAGGATATGCCAGATGGTGTTTGCCCGGGTGGAGCAGGTGCGGCTCACTCCCGCCGCCTCGCTCGGCGGCACGGAGCGTGGCGACGGAGGATTCGGTCATTCGGGCCGCTTCTGACTAAAGTGCCGCACGGTTGTTTATAGTAAGTAACAGCATTCATTGAAAAACACATCCGCATATGCTCAGGAAAACTACAATCATACCCATTCTGGCGGCGCTCATGACCTTGGGCGCCACTTTGGGATTCGCCGCGCGGCAGCGCGCGCCGCAGGAAGATACGCGCCATGCCAAAGCCCGGTATTACTACGTGGAGGGAAGCGTGGCCATGGCCGAAGGCCGCATGTCGGAAGCCTACGAACTGCTCCGGAAAGCGGTGCAGACAGATCCGGACTATCCGGAGGCCGCCTACAGCTACGCGCTGGTGAGGATGTCGCTAAGCAACGACACCCTCCAGTCGCCGGCCGAAGTGCGCCGCAGCATCGAAATGATGCGCCCGTTTGTCGACGCTTATCCTGAAGAGACGGGCGAGGCGATGAACTATTCGTTTCTCGCCGCGAGAGCGGGCGACATGGACGAGGCCATACGTGTGGCCGAGCGTACCGACACGCTCGCCCCCGACCTCACAGGCACTCTCCTTCAGCTGGCGCAATACTACAGCATCCGCCGCGACTTCGACAAGGCTATCAGGATGCTCGAGCGCTATGAGCGCATCGAGGGGAGCGATCCCGAACTCGCCCTCCGCCGCTTCTCGCTGATGCTGAGCAAGGGCGACACCGTGGGGCTGCTCAGCGAGAGCCGCAGATTGGTGGCCGAGAATCCGGTGAATTCCGACTACATGCTCATAAGAGGAAACGTGTTTGAGGCCATCGAGATGCCCGACTCCGCTCTCCGCTGCTATCTTCAGGCCGAGAGCATGGATCCCGACGACGGGCGTCCGAAGCTCACTCTCGCCAACTATTATCTCGAGCGCGGAGATTCCGCCGCCTATGATGTCAAGAGCCGAGAGGCGCTGCTGAGCGAGAACATCATGCTTGATGAGAAGCTGCAGATGATGACGCGGTATATGCAGAACATCATAGCCGATTCGGCCGACACCGCGCGCGGAACGCGCCTGTTTGACGGTCTGCTCGGCCAGTATCCCCACGAGCCGCGGCTGCTCGATCTCGGAGCCCAGTATTTCGCGGCCACCGACAATCTTGAACGCGCCGAGGAACTGATGGCCTATGCCACCGACCTCGATCCCGACAATCCCGACTACTGGCTGAGACTTGCAAGTTTCTATTTCTCCGATCAGAAATACTCCCTTTCGCAGGATGCCGCCGAGCGCGGCATAGCCAGGCTTAAGGAGACTCCGCGCACACTGCTCTATATCCTCGGCGCCGCCGCGGTGATGAACGGGGAGTATGCCAAGGCGCGCGAGGTGTATCAGCGGCAGCTCGACATGGATATGCCGGGCACACTGCTCACCGACAGCGTCGACGCAGTCCTGAAGAAAGCCTCTTCGCTCGATTTCTCCACTCTGGAGAAGATAGCGGGCATCTTCGCCATGGCGGGCGACTGCAGTTCGAAGCAGGACGACCTGCAGGCTGCGGTGCGCGAATATGAGGTGAGCGTGGCGCTCGACCCCACCAACATGATGTCGGCCAACAACTATGCGTTTTTCCTCGCCATAAGCGGCGGCGATCTCGACCGCGCCGAGGAACTGAGCCGCAAGGCCACACAGGAGAATCCCGACAATCCCACATATCTCGACACCCTCGCCTGGATCCTTTACCTGAAGGGTCAATACGCGGATGCGCTCGAAATTCAGGAAAAGGTGGTGGAGATGGTAGACGGCGGCGATGAGAACACCGGCGAATACTGGGATCATCTCGGCGACATGCTCTTCCGCACAGGGCGGAAGCAGGAAGCGCTTGAAAGCTGGAAGAAAGCCAGGGCGCTGGGCAGCGACAATCCCGCGCTGGCCGAGAAGATAAGGACCAAAACCATTGTGCAATGAAAAAGATACTGTCTCTCGCCATATTCCTGCTGGTGGCGGTGCTTCGGGCGGCCGCATTGCCGGCAGTCCCCGCCGAGGCCGACACGGCGGGCTGGGAACAGCTGTCGATGCAGGGGAAACTCTCCATGGAGGGACTGCCCGTGAAGCCCTCCGTGAAAATCTTCATGAAGCGCGGCGAGTCGGTCATCATGTCGGCGCGCGCCCCATTTTTCGGCGAGGTGGTGAGAGTGGAGGTCAACTCCGATTCCATTACGGTCATCAACAAGCACACGCGCAGTTTCCTGTCGCATCCCATGTCGTCGGTGTTCGGCCAGGACTCGTGTGCCGTCTCCGACCTGCAGGACATACTGCTCGGCGAGGTCGCCTTCCCGGGCCATGGCCCGCTCACGCCCGACCTGGCAGTCCGTTCGGAACTGTCCGCGACAGCCGAGGGCGACATCTTCATGCTTCCCGAAGACTCCCTGCAGTATGAGGACGTGGAATACGGTTTTGTGCTCGATGCCGACGACGGGCAGCTTCTCACATTCGCCCTCATGCACCGCAAGACGGAATCGGTGGTGACGCTCGACTATCTGTATGGCGACGAAGGCTGGACTCTCGGTCTGCTTTTCGAGATCAACGGTCATCCCGTAGAGGGGGAACTAACCCTTTCCTATCCCGACTATAATCCGACTCCGCTCGGTTTCACCGATGCAGCCGCACGCTATAAACGCACCGATCTTAAAGGCCTGTTAAAATTCTGATTCAAATGCAACACTTCCGTTTCCTACCGCTGCGCGCAGGCGCGCTCATGATGGCCGTGGCTTTCATGGCGGTGGCCGTCGTCCCCGATCTGTCTCTTATACACATCTCCGAGCCCACGAGACACTGAGCGATCTCGT
>USNC01000083.1 GCA_900555915.1 uncultured Porphyromonadaceae bacterium
TCTACACGCGTAAGATCGTCGGCAGCGTCAGATGTGTATAAGAGACAGCGACTGGATACAGGTGGAATACCGACGGCTGCTGCGCATGCGCGACTCCCAGCTCCATTTCACAGTCAGACCCTCACGCCCCACCGCCTACAAGATAAGCGGGGCTTCTGAGAACACAATGGTCTGGGACGTGACCGAGCCCCACAACATAAAGACAGTGAAAGGGACATACGACTCCTCGGCCAAGACTTTCACTTTCGGAGTGAGAACGACAGGAATAAGAGAATTCATGGCGTTTGACCCGGACGTGAAAGGGGCCACTGTGCAGGGACGCGTGAAAATCGCCAACCAGGACATCCACGCCATGCCCGCTCCCGACATGCTCATCATCTCCCCCTCCCAGTACGCATCCGCATCCGAACGCATCGCAAATCTCCACCGAGAGCACGACGGCATGACAGTCTATGTGCTGGCTCCCGACAAGATCTACAACGAGTTCTCCGGCGGGCACCCCGATGTGTCGGCATTCAGAAAACTGCTGAAAATGTGGTATGACCGCGATTCCGACCCTGACAAAGGGACAGGGATAAAATACTGTCTTCTCATGGGGCGCCCCACGTTCGACCAGAAACGCAAGAATCCCGAGACTCTGAAATCGGGCTATCCCAACACCCTGATATGGCAATCGAAAACGTCACTCTCAGAGACAACTTCATACTGCACGGACGACTTCATCGGAATGCTCGACGACGAGATCTCCGACCGCAACATGGCGCAACGCGCCATCAACGTAGGCATAGGCCGATACCCGGTTACGTCGCTCTACGACGCCAACATCGCAATAGACAAGCTGGAAGCCTACATGACGACGCCCGACTACGGCATATGGCGCAACAACGTGATGGTGATAGCCGCCGACGGCGACAACGCGAATCATCTCAACCAGGCTCAACAGTCGATCGAGAATATGCAGAGGTACGGAGCCGGTCCGCATTATTCCTATGACCGCATATATCTCGACGCATTCCAACTCAAACAGACCGGGACCGGCCTTGAGTTTCCCGACGCCAAGGAGCGGATGCTCAAGAAGTGGGAGAAGGAAGGCGCGGCCATTATCAACTATATCGGCCATGCCAACCCCAAGGAGTGGAGCCACGAGCGGCTGCTGACCTGGAACGACATCACATCGATGACCAACCAGCATCTTCCGATACTGTATGCGGCCACATGCAGCTTCGGGAAATGGGACGCGCCCACGGAAAGCGGTGCTGAAGTGATGATGACAAATCCGGCCGGCGGCGCAATCGCCGTGATCACACCAAGCCGCACGGTATATATATCAAGAAACAGAGACATCACAAACTCCATCTGCGCCGAGATGACGCGCAGGGCAGCCGACGGCAACGGCCAACGGATAGGCGACATACTGCGTCTTGGCAAGAACAACTGCTCTTCCAAAAACGACAACATGAACCGATACCACCTATTCGGAGACCCGGCACTCAGAATGCCTGTGGCCCAGATGAATGTGACGATCGACTCCATCGCGGACAGACCAGTAGCGCAGACACTGACCGACTCGCCCGCGCTCAAGGCAAGGTCGACGGTGAAGGTATCGGGAAGAATCACCGACACCGAGGGCAACACCGTGGATTTCAACGGCCCCGTTCAGTATGTGCTTTTCGACGCCGAACAAAGCATCACCACCAACGGCTGGGGCGAAAGCGGAATCAAATCGCTCTATCAGGACAGAAGCAGCAAACTCGCTACAGGAAGCGCCATGGTGGATTCGGGAAAATGGTCAGTGACAATCCAGATGCCTTCGGAGATAGCCAACAACTACACCCCGGCATTCCTCGCGATGTATGCCTACGACACCGAGGCGAGAATCGAAGCCAACGGATCGACGCAACACCTCTACGTCTACGGCTACGACACTGACGCCTCAGACGACACCGAGGGTCCGGAAATAGAGAATTTCTACATAAACACGCCGACGTTCGCCTATGGAGACATGGTGAATCCCAACCCGGTGGCCATGGCCACTTTCAGCGATGCCAGCGGCATAAACATCTCCGACGCCGGAATTGGCCACAAGATGTGCCTCACGCTCGACAACGACAACGAATATGACGACCTGGGCAACTATTTCGTTCCGGACCCCGACTGCCCTGGCAGAGGAAGCATCGCATATCCTCTGAGCGGCATAGCGCCGGGCGAGCATGAACTGAAACTCACCGTATGGGACAATGCCAACAATTCCAGTTCGGCGGACATACGCTTCAAGGTGGGCATCAACATGAAGCCGGCCATGACCGAGTTTACCACGGTCTACGACAGGACAAACGACCAGTTGTCGCTCAGCATGTCGACCGACAGGTCGATGAGCAAACTGGGATGTACATTCGAATGCTTCAATCTCAACGGTGAACGACTCTGGATGACAGAGCGCAACATCTATTCGGGCAATGAGAGCACTCTCAACTACGTCTGGGATCTGAAAGACTCCAACGGCAACCGCCTTGCGAGAGGCATCTACATCATGCGCGCCACAATCACCACCGATGAGGGGCTCGCTACAACCAAAAGCAAAAATTTCGCAATTCCTGCAAAATGACAATCTACGCTATAGTCAACGGACTGATAAGCAAACAGTCCGAAAACTCCGCGTCCACCCCCGTGTGGACTCTGATATCCCCTTCGGCGATACTCCAGGGAGGAAATCCATATTTCGTACCGGACTTCGATACAAGGTTTGAAGCGCGTCCGGCTCTCGCCCTGCGCATAGGGAAACTCGGCAAGGGGATCGCAAGGAGATTCGCACACAGATACATCGACTCCGTCACTCCATGCTGCGCGATGGTCGCCACCGACACCTTGCGCAGTGCCATGGAGTCAGGCCTTCCCTGGAGCCGCGCCCTGAGCTACGACCGCAGCATAGTCATGGGCACTCCCTTGAAAATACCCATGGAGGAGATCGGGGAGTTCAGATTCAATGTCACGCTCCAGTCTGCCGTAAGCACTCCATCGTGCGAATGGACAGCCGCGGAATGCGCGTCAGCGATCGAGGACGTGGTGAGCGAACTTAGCCGCGACAACACACTCAAGACCGGAGACATAATACTTATAGGCATGGCGCCGGAAGGCCCCCTGCTCTGTGAAGGACAGCGGGCGGTCATCAGTGTAGGCAGCGATGTGTCGGCCCGCTTCAACATAAGATGAGTTGGGCAAGCTCAACTTGAAATAATAATCTCCCTGCTTACTACGTTAATTAGTCATGACTACTTCAAGAATAATCCTTGCGCTGGCGACGCTTTTCGCCGCAATAAGCGCATACGCGGATGATGGCAACGACATAAAGGACCAGGAGTTCAACCCGATTCAGACCGGTGTGACAACACTCAGCATCACACCCGACGCCAGGGGAAGTTCGATGGGCAACCTCGGCGCAGCCACCGACGCCGACATCAACTCCCAGTTCTGGAATCCATCCAAATACGCTTTCGCATACTCCAACGGCGGTGTCGGCCTCAGCTACACGCCATGGCTCAGAAAAATTGTCAACGATATATTCCTGGCCGATGTGAGCGGCTTTCTAAAACTTGGAAGCTCAGACAACCAGGCCATCAGCGCCTCGCTGCGATATTTCTCTCTCGGCGAGGTGATTGTAGATGGCGACGGAGCCGGAGCCAACACCATAAACCCCTACGAGTTCGCCATAGATTTCGGCTACTCGAGAAAACTGAGCGAGAAGTTCGCCATGGGTGTGGTGCTTCGCTATATCCTCTCCGATCTCTCATATGAAGACTCCTATTCGGGCGAGACCAACACTGCGGGGTCAGCCTTCGCCGTAGACCTCAGCGGATACTACACCACCTATCCCATGATCGGACGCAGCGAATGCCAGTGGAGCTGGGGGTTCAACATCAGCAACATCGGCTCGAAGGTGAGTTATGACCATGGGACAAACTACTATTATCTTCCCACCAACCTGAGGCTTGGCACCAACTTCACATTCCCCCTCGCCGATTACAATCTCCTATCCATAGGTCTGGACCTCAACAAACTGCTCGTGCCCTCCAAACCGCGCGAGAGCGACTATATCAACGCCGGAGGAGCATACTACGACCCGGATAAAGACGAGGCGCAGAATGCCGCCGCATTCGACGAAGCGCTTCAGAAATGGGAAACCATGTCGCCGATAACAGGCATATTCAAGAGTTTCTCAGACGCTCCCGGAGGATTTGCCGAAGAATTGAAAGAGATCAACGTCTCAATCGGGGGTGAATATTCCTACAACGACCAGTTTTTCGTGAGAATGGGCTACAATTACGAGAACGCCATGAAAGGCGGACGCAGCTACTTCGGATTCGGCGCAGGATTCTCACTCAACGTGGTGAAACTCGACGCGTCCTACATGCTTGCCACAGCCCAGAGCTCGCCTCTCGACCAGACCATGCGTTTCACCTTGAGTTTCGACATGGACGGAATACGCGATCTTCTCGGAAAGCGCCGCTGAGCATCAAATGCGAAATTTCAGTTAATTACGGACACACTTAAGACTTATATCTGATCATGTTAAGAATCGGACAAGGATATGACGTACACCGCCTCGTGGAAGGACGCGACCTCTGGATATGCGGAGTGAAGATACCCCACTCGCTCGGGCTGCTCGGCCATAGCGACGCCGACGTAGCCATACATGCGCTGTGCGATGCTGTGCTCGGCGCTCTCGCGCTCGGCGACATCGGGAAACACTTCCCCGACTCCGACCCGCGCTACAAGGGAATAGACAGCAAGGTGCTTCTCAGCCATGTGATGAAACTTGCCGAAAGCAAGGGATACCATATGATCAACTGCGACATCACGATATGCGCGGAGGCTCCGAAATTCCGCCCATATATCGACATCATGCGGCAGACACTGTCGGACGTGACGGGTGTGGACACAGACAGGATATCGGTCAAAGCCACCACCACCGAACGCCTCGGATTCACCGGACGCCAGGAAGGAATATCCGCAACGGCAGTGTGCCTGCTCGCAAAATCAGGAGTAGCATAGGAGACACTTGAGAGGGCGCAATGAATCTGAATGAGAAGCAGATGATGGCCGTTGAGGCCACAGAAGGGCGCGTGCGCGTTGTGGCCGGCGCAGGTTCGGGAAAGACAAGAGTGCTTGCCCACAGATTCGCTTTCATAGTCAACGAACTGGGCATAGCCCCGGGCAATGTGCTCTGCCTGACTTTCACCAACAAGGCGGCGCAGGAGATGAAACACCGCATCGCCGGGATGGTGGACCGCGGCGACGTCAACGACTTGATATGCACCATACACAGTTTCTGTGTGAAACTGCTCAGACGCGAGATTTACAAGATAGGGTATCCGAAGAATTTCATGATCATCGATGAGTCGGACGCCAAGGATCTCGCCAAGGAGGCAATGCAGGAATTCGGCATCGACCGTAAGAAAAACACTGCGGAGCGCCTGCTGAAGGAAGTGGCCGCCTACAAGGGATACGACCCGGACAGATACATATCACAATATCTTATGCCGGGAGCCACATCCGGGGCCCCCGACGCCAAGATAAGATACATTCAGCTGCAGCGCAAGCAGTTTGCCCTCGACTATGACGACATCATATATATAGCGACCTACATCCTCACCCATTTCAGCGACTCGCGCCGCTACTGGTGTGAGAAACTCAACTATGTCATGATAGACGAGGTGCAGGACTGCAGCGGCGACGACTGGAAACTCATTGAGATCCTCGCATCACACCACGGGAACCTCTTCGTGGTAGGCGACCCCGACCAGGCCATCTACGAGTGGAGAGGCGCGTCGCCAAAGACTTTCGTCAATTTCCGTGCGGATACAGACATCATCCTCAACATCAACTACAGAAGCACACCCGACATACTCGCCGTGGCCAACAGCATAATAGGCCACAACAAGAACAGAATACGCAAAGAACTGACGGCGGTGCGTCTCAACGAGAGGATTCCGGTATGGCGCCATTTCAAAAGCGACAGCGACGAGGCCGAGAAGATAGCCGACACAATCGAGGCCGGAAGGCTCGAATCTCACGTATTCTCCGACTTCGCGGTGCTCTACAGAAGTTCATTCCAGTCAAGACGTGTGGAACAGGCCCTTCTGAAACGAAAGATCCCATATACAGTGTGGGGAGGTGTGAGATTTTTCGAGCGGAAGGAAATAAAAGACATCATATGCTACCTGAGACTGACCGCAAACCAACAGGACGACATGGCGTTCACCAGAATTGTCAACGTCCCGCCCCGCAAATTCGGATCGGCCACTCTCAGCAAACTCAAACAGATAGCCGAGTCTGAGTCAGACTTCCTCTACCCTACTCTCAAAAGACACATCGACACCCCGGCTTTCGGAAAGAAAAGCATCTGTCTCTTATACACATCTCCGAGCCTACGAGACACTGAGCGATCTCGTATGCCG
>USNC01000084.1 GCA_900555915.1 uncultured Porphyromonadaceae bacterium
CGTGGGCTCGGAGATGTGTATAAGAGACAGGGCTATCACCGGACTCCGTCGCTCCCATCCGTTGCCGGCGAGGGAGTCGGACTCGTTGAGCTGCCTTAGGTTGTAGGTGGCCACGTTGAATCGGGCGCTTTCCGCCGACATTTCATTGGCGAAGCAAGCGGTGATCGCCACTGCAAGAAGCAAGATCGCACGGATGGCGTCAGATTTGAATGTCGGTCTTTGATCGTAAATAGATGGTCTCATTGTTTAGGTTGTTGTGTTTTCGGCCAGGTTATAGCCGGTCAATGCCGGATTCCAGGGAATCCGGCATTGATTTTCATATGGAATTAAGAAGATCTATCTTTCCTTCATTCACGAGTTTGACTATCAATTCGCCGAAAAGGGTATTCTGCCAGGCAAACCACGGACGAGTGAAGTCAGACGCGTCATTCTTGTGGAATGACTCATGCATGAATCCCGTGCCCGCGTCTGTGGCCATGAGCGACTTCAGGCATTCGCATATCTCATTGTCGTCGGTGCTGGTGAACGCTTTCATCATGATGCTCATCGGCCAGACCATATCATATCCTACATGGGGGCCTCCTATGCCTTCCCCGGCTGTGCCCTTGAAGAAATAGGGGTTGTGCTCGCTCCATACGAAACGCCGCGTGTTCTGATATACAGGGTCGTCAATCTCCACATCTGTCAGATAGGGGAGTGAGAGCAGGCTCGGGGCGTTGGAATCGTCCATCAGGTAGTGGTTGCCGAATCCATCCACTTCGAAGGCGTAGATATTGCCGAATACGGGGTGCCGGTATATCGCATGCTTCTTGAGTGCCGACTCCACTTCATCGGCAAGCCTCCTGCACTCTGCTCCCTGCCGTGCGTCATGGTTGACAGTCTCCAGTATTTCCGCAGCCTTGCGAAGGCAAGAGACAGCAAAGAAATTGGAGGGCACCAGAAACTGCAGGGTGGTGGCGTCGTCAGAGGGGCGGAAACTTGAGACGATGAGGCCGCACGGCTTGACGGGCGATCCGAGGCCGTCGTTGCTGAGGGTGTCGAGCGCACGTTCCGTCTTGCGCTGGAATTTGTATATTCCTGTTCCGTCATATCGCTGCTGCTCTCTGAAGGTGGCGAGAATCAGATTCATGGCCGAGAGCCATTCCGCGTCGAATATCGAGGCGTCTCCGGTCACCTTCCAGTATTCATATGCAAGCCGTATCGGATAGCACAGCGAATCGATCTCCCATTTGCGTTCGTGCACGTCGGGGATCATGTCGGTGAGGTCGGTCATCCATTCTCCTCCGGTAGGTCCGTCGTTGAAGGCATTTGCATACGGATCGAGAATGATGCATTTCAGCTGCCTGCGGATCACGCCCTCGAGCATGGCTTTCAATGCAGGATCTTCATTGGCAAGCTGCACATATGGCCACACCTGGGCTCCCGAGTCTCTCAGCCACATGGCATGTATGTCTCCAGTGTAGACAAATGTATCGTTCTTTCCGTCATCGCCGATACGGTAGTGCACCGTGGTGTCGATGGTGTTGGGAAAGCAGTTCTCGAACATCCAGGCCAGTTTCCGGTTTTTCAGTTGCTTCTTGATTTTCTGTATCTCCTTCTCCACGGCCTTAGAATGGAACAGACGGTCATGCTTGGCCGGACGGCATGTGGCGAACTTATCGTCGGTTTTCCTTATCGACACGTTGTCCGAGGCACACTCTACAGCATTGTTGACCGCAGATGCCGATCCTCCGCAGAGCAACCATACAGTCGTGGCAATCATCATTTTTTTCATAAGCAAAATATGATTTTGATTATAGTTTATTTTGATTGCAAAGATAGTCGTCTGAAAGTGAATACGTGTTGCTCTCTCTGCCAGATGCTTTGCCACAAGCATTTGCAGAGAGGAATATACATAATTGGCACAGCCGCGCACAGCGGCCGGCGGTGAGTTAAGGCCTATGTCAGGGGAATGCTACGATTCCAGCGAGGTGTCTTTCCGGGTGTTGCTTTCCCTGTATGCTTTCGGAGTCATCCCGAAGCGCTTGTCGAATTCTTTGTAGAAATGCGATCTGTTGGTGAAGCCGCTTCTGTAGACTATCTCCTGCACGGTAGCGGAGGTCGTGACCAGAAGGCGGGCTGCGAAACTGATCCTTTGGTGTTTGATGAAGTCGTTGGGCGAGAGCTGGTCAAGTTCCTTGAATTTCCGGTAGAGATTCCTGACGCTGATGCGCATGTGGTTGGCAAGTTTTTCGGGTCCGAGATCCTCGTCTTCGATATTCTCTTCGATGAAGGTGGTGATCTGTTCCATGAATTCCTTGTCTTTTTTGTGCATGAGCTGGCCGTCGGTATATTCGTAGGCACTTGCCGCCGTGGAGTAATATTCGCGTAGGTTCCTGCGGTTTTCAAGCAGCCTTCTCACCACTGCCAGAAGATAGTCGAGACTGAACGGTTTCCCGATGTATGCGTCTGCTCCCGACTCAATGCCTTCCACTTTCTCCTCTTTCCTGTTTTTGGCCGACAGCAGTATCAGCGGGATGTGCATTGTATGCCGGTTCTGCCTGATCATCTTCGTAAACGACACTCCGTCGGTGCCGGGCATCATGATGTCTGATATGATGAGGTCTGGCGGCAGCCGGCGTAATGATTCAAGGGCGAGGTCTACCGACTCCGCCGTCTCCACATCATATTCCGAGAGGCTGTCCCTGAGCAGTCTCAGGATGTCACGGTTGTCATCCACCACCAGTATTCTGCTGCGGTTGTCGCCGTCGGGCACTCTGCTTGCCTGGCATTCGTCTGCCGATTCCGGCTGCGCGCTTGTCATGGCCGGAATGGAGGGTGATTCGGACGCATTCTTGAGTCCGGGATCCTCCGTGAGTTCAAGTTTCGGGATCGTGACTATGAAATCGGCATATTGCCCGACTTCGCTCTCGATAATGATTTTTCCCTGGAGCATGTCGACCATGCTGTGGCATATGGCCAGGCCGAGACCATTGCGGCTCGACAGCCCCTTGACGGCGTTCTCCTCCACATTGTCGAGCACGCTGTAGCGGTTGAATATCCTGGTCTTATCCTCTTCGCTGATACCTTTTCCTGTGTTATAGACCGATATCCTCAATAATTCCCCCTCCACTTTGACTCTGACCTTGATTCTGCCTCCTGAGTGTGTGTACTTGAAGGCGTTGGATATCAGGTTGGTCATGATCTTTCTGATGCAGCCGAAATCAGTGGGCCACTGGATGTCGGGCTCTATCTCATTGATGAACTCCACATTGTTGCGTTCGGCAAGTTCGGAGAAAGAGGTCATAATGTCCGAGCAGAGCTCGCTGATACCTACCTCATATATTTTCAGCCGCTTGTTGCCGGTCTCCATTCTCCTGAAATCTATGAGTTCCTGAATCAGAGTGTTCAGACGCTCGGCATTCGAACGCACAAGTCCGATGTATTTGCGGATGTAGTCGTCCGATCCGGGATAGCCTATGATTCTCTCGCACGGGCCGTAGATCAGAGTGAGAGGCGTGCAGAACTCGTGGGTGATATTGGTGAAGAACTTCAGTTTCTCTTCATACACCTCTTCCTTATGCGCCTGTTCGAGCCGCTTCATCTCATCTTCCTGCCTGAGTTTCTGTCTCCGTAGATATGTCCATACGCACAGACCGACAGCCGCCGCCACGAGAAGGATATATATGGCCTTCATGAATCCGGAGAGATACCAGGGAGCCCTGACCGTTATCATCAGGGTCCAGGGATCGCTCTCGAGGCCGGTGGCCCGGTTCAGATATTTTACCCTTAGATTATATTTCCCGTAGTCCATGCCGTTGAATGATATGGATGTCTCGGAGGCGTTGTTTATCCAGTTGACACCGTCGAGCGAATAGGAGTAGATGTAATTGCTCGCATCGATAAAGTCCGGAGCCGCGACTGTGATCGAGAAGTAATTCTGGTTCGAGTCAAGATTCAGAAGATGCTTTTTCCCCGACGTCTGATAATATTGGTCGAGTGGAACCTCCATGCCCGATATCGATATTTTCAGGAGCGATATTTCCGGCAGATAAGGTTCGGGGGCGGTGTAGGTCTCATGCCGGTTGACGAATGTCACGCCGTTGATACCTCCGAAGATCAATGTGCTTCCGGTATAGAATCCCGCGCCGTCGCTGTATTCCGTCACCGACAGACCATAGCTTTTCCCGAAAGTCTCGCCGCTGTCGCTTTTGCTGTTGAATCTGACGATGCCGTCATTGGTCGACAGCCAGATCTCATCGGTCCCGGTCAGGAGCATATCGTGTATGGTGTTGTTGGTAAACCCGTATTCCACTCCTGAATAATGCTTCTCACCTCCTTGCCATGACTTTACGAGACCGCAGCCCGTCCCGAGCCATAACACTCCGTCATGGAGCGCGGCGGTAAAGACGTCGTTGACCGTATTGGTGCCGAAATCAGTCTTGACAGGCACGGAAACAAGTCGGCCTCCCTCAAGCTTGTAGATACCTTTCCCTCTATTGCAGAAAAGCAGTTCGCCGTTGTTCCCGACCGTGATGGAGAAGAACTGGTTGGCCGAATATCGTCCGTTGTCGAGGGTGAAGAGCTTGATATCCTTCAGCACCGGGGCAGACGACGGGCCGGAGATGGTGGCCTTCGCAATGCCGAGCCCCAGTGTGGACATCCACAGAGTGGAATCGTTCTCCTCATATATCCCGTGGATAAGTCTTATCTTCGGGTCGGTGTCGAGTCTGTGCAGTTCATTGTCCGCGTAACTGAAATAGTTGATTCCTTCTTCCGTTCCCACCCATAGCACCGGCCTTGAACTCTTGCTGAAGGCAAACACCGAATTATGCCAGAGGGCGCTGTTGGAGGAAGTGAACAGACGGCCGTTGCCGAGTGCGCTACGCGGGTAGTATTCGTTCACTTCGGGAATCTGGAGCAGTCCGTCTCCTTTGGTGCCGAGCCAAAGGTTTTTACGGTCGTCGATGAAGATGGATCTCACAGGATGGGAAATCTTGTTGTTGAAGGCATTGAAGTCATACGACCGGACGCTGAACTGGTCGTCCCAGAACGTGTATACACCCTGGCAGTCTGATCCGATCCATACCACATCCTGCCCTTTGGAACATTCCAGGCAGAATACTCCCACCTGGAGGCCGAGGTCTACGGCCATATACTCCTTCTGCTCGTTGAGTCCGACCCAGATCACACCGTCGGTGCGGAATGACAGAAAGAAGTTGCCCTGATGGTCATGTGTCAGGTCTGATATGTCGCCTCTTTGCGACAATGATGACGAAAGATCCATGATGGAGCGGACTTTCCCGTCGGGCAGGATCTCACACAGTTCCCACTTTTTTGAAATGATGAAAAGCTCGTCGCCGTTGGCACGGGCGAAGATATTCGGGATGTTTCTGAATATCTTCACAGCCGGCAATATGCCGGCTCCGTCGGTTCTGGCTTTGGCTATGTCATACACATGTATGCTGTCGCCCATCACCACCCATAGATTGCCCTCCTTAAAAGATATGCTTCTGATCTCACTGAATTTATTGCCAATCTTTCCGGCTTCCGCAAACTCCTTGCCTTCCGCCGAATCATACACATAGATGCGCGAATCCTCGGTGATGACGATCAGTTTTCCGTCGGGCGACATGCACAGCCGTTCCTGCCCGTGAAATTGCGCGAAACTTCTCACTTCCCTTGTGCCGGCCTCCACGAGGTCGAGCGCATAGTTGGTAAGCACCCACATGTCGCCGTCGGAGCCGTTGAGAATTGCCTCAATGATATTGCCAGAAAGCACCTGTCCTGGGTAGAGCGACGGAAAACTGTGGATGGATGTTCCGTCCGCGATGTTGACTCCGTCGCAGGTCCCGATCCATAGATAACCGTTGTTGTCATAACACAGCGAGAGGATGGCGCTGTTCGAGAGCCCATCTCCGCTGAATGACTGCCTCATGTTGTAGGCATTTGCGGCGGGCTGGAATGCTGCGAAAAGTATCAGCATTGCCAGGATCAGATGAAATGCTCCGTTGATGATTTTCAGGTAGCCGGGTCGATTGATCCGGGTAATATTTCTCAGTGTCATAATGCCTGTGGTTAGTCTTCGTCTGTAGGGAATGCAAATTTACGAAAATTTTTCTTTCCGCATATATTTATAACCCCTTTTTTTTAGCCTGAGATGTCTCCGATTGCGACAAACTTGTATAGTTTTCATCTTTATAGCCTGCACTTTACCTTTCTGACAGACATCGGCACCCGTCAGTCGCGGATATTCATTAATTTTACTTTTGAAAAGTACAAGTAAAAAACACACTCTCAAATCCATCAGACATGAAAATTAAAAATATCATTGTGCTCGGACATCTGCTGGCTATGTCGATGTTTTCTTCACAAGCCGCGATTGTCAACCTCAGGTGTGAATATCTTCACTCGCCATTGGGCATAGACCTGTCTCTTATACACATCTGACGCTGCCGACGATCT
>USNC01000085.1 GCA_900555915.1 uncultured Porphyromonadaceae bacterium
TCTACACGCGTAAGATCGTCGGCAGCGTCAGATGTGTATAAGAGACAGGCTCATCCATCGTTTCATTGATGGTTGCCCCGGTTTCCGTCTTGTCTTCAATAATATTCATATGATTCCGTCTCGCTGTTGGTGGCTTCTTCTGTCTGATATGTCTCTGTATCGCCCGCGTCTCCGGTGTTGATGTCGGTTGTCGCGTCGTATTCAGGATCAAGGTCTATGCGGATTGAGTCTCTCACAGCCTCAAGATTGCCGTCGAAGACCTCCATTACTATGTGGGCGTTGACCGGAGTCTTCTGCATCTTTTTCACCACCTTGCCGTTGGCGTAGATTTTAGAGATGCAGTCGTTCTCTCCAAGTATCTTAATGACTTTTATATTCTTGAATCCCAACTCCTCGAGTCTCGCCTTTCCCTGGCGGAACGAAGTGGATTTAAGGGCGTCTTCCCTCGGATTGTTGTCTTCGTCGATTATGACTTCCTTCGGATGCACCGCATTTATGTATAGAAATATCTTTCGTCCGGGTTTCACCACCGAGTTGGCCTTGGGAAACTGCTCTATCACGTAGCCGGGTTTCTCGTCTTCCTTGTAGAGCGAGTCGCGGATATCCACTTTGAATCCTTTGGAATGAAGTATGCTGATGGCCTGCGAATACGACATCCTCTCCACTCCCGGCACTACATCGCTTTCTCCATGATGGGTGAAGATGGCAAAGGAAAAATATAATATTCCGATACCGGCGAGTCCTACCAGAGCTATGATTATTATATTGGCCAATATGGGATGGCGTGAGATAAACCCTTTTTCTTTCATATGGATGCTAAAGTTCTAAGTTTTAGTATTTCCTGTGCTCTTTTTTTTATTCGGGGCTGTTCCTGACAGTGGCTTCACCCTAAATCGACTTCAAAGTTAATAATTTTTATTGTAAAAATCGCTGTCGTTTAGTTTTTTTTTATTAACTTTGCGTGTTAAATGCGCGATTCAGATGTCTCGCGCCTTATAATTTATTGTTCGAGATGAAAAAAATACGTGATATATTCTGCTCTTTGGCTCTTGCCGCCATATGTCTTTCGGCATGTGGCGAATATAATAAGGTGCTGAAGAGCACCGACATGCAATATAAGTTCGATTATGCAAAAAAGGCATACGAGCAGAGAAAATTCATGCAGGCCATCACATTGCTTCAGGATCTTCAGATGCCGATGCGTGGCACCGAGAATGGCGAGGACGCCACGTTTATCCTTGCCATGTCTTACTTCGAGAACAAGGATTATCTCAATTCCGCAGTATATTTCAAAAATTACTATCAGCGCTATCCCAGGGGAAAATATGCGGAATTGTCAAGATTCTATTCCGGATATGGCTATTATCTCGATTCTCCCGACCCGCAGCTTGACCAGACTTTCACACTCAAGGCCATCGAGGAGCTTCAGGCATTTCTCGATTATTTCCCCAACAGTGACAAGGCCGGCATAGCGAAAAACGCCATCTTCGAAATGCAGGATAAACTTACACTCAAGCAGTTGCAGAACGCTCAGCTCTATTACAATCTGGGCAATTTCCTTGGCAACAACTATGAGTCCTGTATCATCACCTGCAAAAACGCCCTGAAAGATTATCCTTATTCCAAATATCGTGAGGATTTCGACATGCTGATTCTCAAATCCAAGTATCAGGAGGCAAAGAACTCAGTGGCCGAGAAAAGCGAAGACCGCTACAGGGATGTCATCGATGAGTATTACTCCTTTATCAATGCATATCCCGAATCAAAGAATATGACAGAGGTTCAGGCCATTTTCAACATTGCTTCCCGCCATGTCGGAGAGTGACACGATAAGGCCGGCCCGATATTAATCTGTATCTAATCTCAATATTATACGTAAATCATAATTGCATATTATGGACTACAAGAAGACAAACGCTCCTCTAACCACCGTCACCCGCGACATGATCGCGATGGCCGAACAGACCGGTAATGTGTACGAGACTGTATGCATAATCGGCAAACGTGCTAATCAGATTGCGGTGGAAATGAAAAAGGAACTCGAGAAGAAACTCGCCGATTTCGCTTCCACCGATACTATGGAAGAGGTTTCCGAAAACCGTGAGCAGATCGAGATTTCTCGTTTCTATGAGAAACTTCCGAAACCTACTCTCATCGCCACCCAGGAATATCTCGAGCATAAACTCTATTTCTCGAATCCGCTTAAGGAAAGAGAGAAGCTCAACGATTGATGAAACTGCTGGTCTTCAATCCTGAGACAGAATACGCCCTCGCTTCGGGGGCGTCTTTTTATACTCCCCCGGCAGTAGTGGATAAGTTCAGACGCGAGAATCAGCTTTTGCCCGAGGCGTGGGCAGGTCCGTATGATTTTATTCTTGTCGATGATGTGGAAGGCTTGTCTTCTCGATTCTCGCTCGTCGACTGGTCAATGCTGCAAACTCTCTTCAGAAAGTATCCGGATATGGAGGTGGAGCCGTGGGGCTGGAACAAGGCTTTGCGGCGGAGGCTTGTAGATCATGGTGTTCCCTCATCTGCCATGCCGGATGAGGCTTATATCGAACGTCTGCGCATGTCGGCCCATCGGCGAACGACAATCTCGCTCAATAAAGAATGGAATGAGGCGGTGGGTGTGGATGATAGGGTAGGGCTTCCCGTGGAACTCTTCTCCGAGGAAGATTGTCTCTCATTCATGCGTGCTACTCCGGGATGCTGGATGAAGGCACCGTGGAGTTCAAGCGGACGCGGGGTGATCAACACCGCCGCCGACATGACGGAGGAGCAGGTGCGCCAGTGGTGTCATGGCATCATACGCCGACAGGGTAGCGTGCTCGCCGAGACGCCCGCCGACCGCGTGGCTGACTTCGCTACAGAATGGATACTCCGCGATGGTGAGGCTTCTTATCTCGGTCTGTCTTGTTTCCACACATCAAGGCGTGGAAAATATATTTCCAATGAATTCCTTCCGCAGGATATCCTCAGGCTGCAATTCAACGCTCTTGGCAAAATGGCTCTTGACGATGTGGTCAAAATTCAGAGGAGAATACTCGGACGTGTCATCCCTTCATATTCAGGTCCGCTCGGTGTAGATATGATCGTCGGGGCCGACGGTTCCATACGCCCTTTTGTCGAGGTGAATCTTCGGCGCACCATGGGGATGCTGCATCTATAGCGGATGCAGTGTGGCAGCAAACCGGTGGCATTGCCCTAATCCAATTTGGAAATACGTCTGTCGGTAATCCTTTTCCCTTACGATATAGCCGTCATAGACCACCGTGTCTATATCCACCGGAACGTCGCCGTTTGCTCTCGCGGTTGGCGTCCGGCCGTGGCGTCTCTCATATTCTTTGCAGGATATCTCCAGCTCCTTAAGGCCGAGCGATGTCTTGCCTGCAACCACAGCGTTCATATACTCCCGGTTGCCGCCGCTGCAGTCGCCCGTGGCGTATATCTCCGAAATCTCGCATTCGGTCAGGATCTCCTTGAGCCAGTCGATTCCGGCCGATACCTGTCTGTGCCGGTTCCCGCAATTGGAGCCAATCGACAATGCTACGTTTGCTTTTGGTCTTTCCGGTATATAGCCGTCCGAAGTCGGTTGATTCATTTCTTCTTCAGGGTAATGATTGTGATTTCCGGGTAGGCCGAAGCCAGACGGAATGGTATGCCGACTTCTCCTGAGCCTATATTCACGTAGAGGCTTGACTTGTCCAGACTTCTTGCCATCTCGTTGGTGTCGGGATTTCCGAAATCCTCTATCCTGTCGTCGTCACCTTCTGTGTAGAAGCCGCCCCATGTAGGATAACGCATAGAAGACGGCGACCATCTCTTGCCGAATCCGTTCACGCTCATCTGCATGGCGTGCGTATGCCCCGAAAGGCTCAGGTCGATGTTGCTCCGCTTTCTGACCTCCCTTATCCAGTGTTCCGGATTGTGGGTGAGGAGTATCTTGAATTTACTGTCGTTAAGGTCGCTTGTCGCTGTCTTCGGGTATGCAGCGTCAAGATCGCCATATTGGCCGAACGGCGGTTCTCCCCAGTTTTCCACGCCTATGAGCGCTATCGAATCCACCCTCTGTACGGAATCGCCGGGAGCGGTGATGTCTCTCGTTATGAATGTGCTGCCGTTGTTGAGCATCTTCCAGCCTGCGTCAGCCTGATATCTTTTGAGGTCGTCAAGATTCTGCTTTTTCCGGGCAGCCGTAGGCCAGTCCACGTAGTCCCCGTAGTCATGATTGCCCAATATGGAGTAGACGCCGTCTTTGGCTTTGAGTCTTGACAAGACTTCGATGAAAGGGATCATCTCATCCGATTTCTGGTTGACAATATCGCCTGTGAAAACTATGAGATCCGGCTCTTGCGCATTGATGGAATCCGCAAGTCGCTCTACAAACGAGGTGTCATCTCCCCATGTGCCGAGATGAAGGTCTGATATCTGCACTATCTTGTAGCCGTCAAAACTTTCCGGAAGCCTTGAAGAGTCAAGTCTCACCTTCACTGTCTGTATGTGGCTCCTTGTGTAGCAGACGCCGGTCCACACCGCTGCAAATGCGATCACACCTGCCGCAATGCCTGCATATTTTGTCCATTCCCATCTGTTCCTCTTCAGCAGAGTGGGTATCCTGCCGAGCAGTGACAGCAGGCAGTAAATTAATTTGGATATATAGACGCTGAGATATGCTGTCAGCATCCACATCACCGCATATACCCCTCCGTCAAGTCCTCTTCTCGGCATGCACAGCGTGACGCCGAGAAAGATCCAGAGAAGCAGCGACATGACGGCATAGCGGTCACACCACTTCCAGCGGCGGCGCGACTTGCTCTGGCGTATGTCGAGCCATATGTAGAGGTCTATGGCTAAACTGAGTGCGATGACTATTATAATGGCGGCAAGGGGCAGGCGCATCACTCAAATCCTCCTAAGATTGCTTTTAATTTGTTTTTCAATGGGTTTGCATACATGATGAGTATCATTTCCCTCATGAATGCGTGCTCTTCATCAGAAATGTCGTCCACATCTATTTTTGTCAGCTGCTGCTCGAAATATCTGAGGCTTTCTTCTTTTTCCGTCTCTGAATATTTGTGGGCGAAACGGTTCGTGTCGTGAAGTGTGTCGTAGGCTACATAGTTGATCGGGAATATCTCATAGCCTCGGTGTATCGCGGAGTCGATCAGGGCGCATACATACTTCGCGGCCTTGTTGGCGTCCTTGAATTCTCCTATCTCGTCTATTCTCACGTTTATGCGGGGCGTGAGTTGAAAATGAACTTTTCCTTTAAACTGGAGCAGTCCGGTCTCCATCGAGAAGAGATCGTCTCGCTGCGATTTCTTGAAGTTCGGATCGCGTCTTCTTAAAAGAAACTCCTTTACCTTGAGATAATCGTTCGGATCGTATTCATAACTGATCGATACGGGCATGAGGTTTATCTCCTTCACCTTCTGCATGAAAGTGCCTTCTCCTCCCATCGACAGCATCTTCACCAGCGATTCCTGTGTATGGTCGCTTGAGTCTTTGGCTCTTCCTTCGCGCTGGGCTATCCACACTGATTCATGCTTCTCCATGATGCAGTAGTGTATGTATGCCGACAGTTTCTTGGCTGCCTCAAGGCCCTCGCGGAGTCCTGTGTTGCGTTTCACTATGAAACTGTTGTTAAGCCTCACGAGGTCATTGATCCAGTCGAATACGAGAAGGTTGTTGCCGATGGCCACCTCGCTCGTAGGCCAGTTTCTGCGCAGGAAACTCAAGTTCAGAAACGAGGCGTCAAGCACTATGTCGCGATGGTTGGTGATGAATGTATAGTTTAGCGTAGGATTGAAATATTTCGCACCTCCGAGAGTGATGCCCGAAGTAGTGGTTTTGGCAAGCATCTCAAGAAAGGGAAACATTATCCTTCGTTGGAAATCATTCCGGTTGTCGATATTGGAAAGTTCGTCAAGAAGCACAGGAATGTCTTCTTTGGGCATTGTATACGATATGGCATGAAGAAACCCCGGATCTTTCACAAGGTTGAGTAATACCGAGCGAAACACCGAGTCGTCATATGGAGCGATATCGCTGAAATCGAAATCATTGTTGGTCATTGTCAATAATTCCTTATAGTTATCTATCTTTGTCTGCGGCACTCGCGCACCTGTATGCAAAGTTACTAAAAATTAATATAACTTCAAACCAAAATCATCCTTATTTTGTTCATTCGGGCCGTATATGTGCCGTATCAGATAAAGGTCCTGGGAAGAACTGCTTATATACTAACCTTATAACCTGTCATCTCATAATCTTCAAGTTGAGCCTGCGAAACTTGAATTATATCAGAATCTTGATGCTTTACGGTAAAGTACGATCCCGATCACAAGATACACCATGTTGGGTATCTGCATTGCTATGAAACTGTCTCTTATACACATCTCCGAG
>USNC01000086.1 GCA_900555915.1 uncultured Porphyromonadaceae bacterium
AGGAAGACCCCTACGCCAACGTGGGGCGCAACGATCCCTGCCCTTGCGGCAGCGGCAAGAAATATAAGAATTGCCACGGCAAAAACCTTTGATAATGGGAAAAGAATATTACATAGTGGTCGACGACAGAAGGGTAGGCCCCCTCACTTTCGACCAGCTCCGCGAGCGCACGCTCGAACCCTCGACTCTTGTCTGGACAGCCGGTATGGCTGACTGGGCAAGGGCCGACAGCCTGCCCGAACTGGAGCCGGCTATCGGAGTGACGGTGATAAGCGAGGAGTCGGCGTTCGGTGCATACGCGCAGCCCGAGGTGCCCCCGCACAGGCCGGAACAGCCTTATGAAAGACCCGGAAGCAAGTATGAACGTCAGTATGGAAATGTGAACGCTGACGGGCAGGTCAATGTCAGGACCAACTGGAAGGTGCTCGCGATAGTGGCCACTGTGGCCGGATTCATCTTCTCCTGCATAGGCGGCATAGTCGGCATATTCGCCATACTGGAAGCCAACAAGGCGGACAGCGCCAGATTCGCCGGAGACGATGTGAGGGCGCGCAACTTCATGTCGAACTGCAAGACCCTGACCATCGTGGCGTTTGTGCTGGTGGGTCTCGGACTATTGGCCAATATCGCCTACATTTCCAAATTTGTGGCATTTGGACATATGTTTTAATATCTGACCGGCATGAAATTTTTCGCGATGATCGACGGGCAGCAGAAAGGTCCGTTGGAACTTGAGGAAGTGGCCGACGCCGGCGTGCGCCCCGACACCTACGTATGGTGCAAGGGGATGCCTGACTGGGCTCCCGCCTCGCAGGTGCCCGACATCTGCCGCTACTTCCGTCTGCGGCTTGCAGGCGTGCTCCCGCCGAAAGGTGGAAACGCCGCGGCGAGGCAGGACAAGATGCTGGCCGACATGGAGGCCGAGCAGGAGCAGCTGCTCAGCCAGTTGCCGCCGATGGCGAGAAACGCGGTGAGGAAATCAGGTGTGAAACTGAGGAAGGAAGACTTCGGCAACGCTTCCGAGAGCAAGGAGTCGAGGTGGCTGCCGGTGGTGATCTACACGCTGTGCACCATACTGATAATAATCGGATTTCTTCTTCTGAACTTATAGGTGAAAAAAACGAGAGGGTCGCTAACACAGCGACCCTCTCTCACGATTCCACTATAAACTATATCTAACTAAACTTAAAACCGCATTCTCACTTTCTCCCGAAACCGGAATGCTTTGCCATATTGCTTTTTGTAACTATCAAACAACGTTGCCATGTGATTTGTTGGCTTCCGACCTCTGATTTAAACTTATTATATAAGTTTTAACATAAGGGGCCTGATTTTGACAAACGCCTATCTGAACTGGCGCTGGGCGGGCAGCCAACTGAAGCCGGCCGCCTCCATCTGCGATTTAAGTGTGTTGATGTCGAGGCCGTAGCAGGAGCAGAAATCCTCGAGCGACATGTATTCGTCACGCAGTTTCATATTCACGAAACTCATGAGCATCACCGGGTCTTTAGGTAGATTTTCCATTGTCTTTTTTTTTATAGGTTATAGGCTTTAGGCTTTAGGCTTTAGGCTGTAGGCTATAGGCTGTAGGCTATAGGCTATAGATTATAGGCTATAGATTATAGATTATAGGTTATGGGTTATGGGGTTATGGGGTGGTATTCCGGATGCTTTGCGGATCCACGTGACAATTCCCCATCAAATTAACCCTTAAACTTTAACCCTTAAACTTTAACCCTTAAACTTCCCCCATAGTTTGCGGGAGTAGATTTTTTTTATTATCTTCGCAACAATGAAAAAACAAGTATTGATATTGATTTGTTTCGCGACGCATTGTTTTGCCTCTGCGCTGGCCTGCACCAGCGCCATAATAGGCGCCGACCGCACTCCCTATGGCCGTCCGTTGCTCTGGAAACACCGCGACACCTCTGCCATCGACAACAAGGTGGAGCACGTGGCGCCCTCGGCCGACGGCTATGGCTACACCGGGCTTTTCAACGCCGCCGACTCCTGTCTGCGTGAATGCTGGACCGGATTCAACAGCGAGGGGTTTGCCATAATGAACACCGCGTCGTACAACATAAAGGACGATGATGTGGATGCGAAACTGATGGACCGCGAGGGGCTGGTGATGACCACGGCCCTGCGCAAGTGTCGCACGGTCGACGATTTCGCATGTCTGCTCGACACGCTCGCGAGGCCAATGGGGGTGGAGGCCAATTTCGGCGTGATCGACGCCACGGGGCGAGGCGCCTATTTCGAGACCAACAATGACTCCTACGTGCGCCTGAATGTGGATGACGCGCCTGACCATGTGCTCGTGCGCACCAACTACAGCCATACCGGACGCCCCGAGGAGGGTTTCGGCTACATACGCGAACAGAACGCCGTGCGCCTGCTCAGCCCATATATAGAAAACTCGACAGTGACTCCGGAACTTCTCACCGAGACGGTGTCGCGCTCTTTCTACCACGCATTGTGGGACAAGGACATGGCGCAGGGCATAGAGCCGGGCTGGCTTGTAGACCAGGACTTCGTGCCGCGCTATAAGTCGTGCGCCACCATAGTGATAGAGGGAACGCAGCCATCTTCCGCCGCAGCCGACGGTGCGGGCGGCGACTACGTGATGTGGACCGGTCTCGGATATCCTCCGTGTTCGGTCATATATCCGGTGACGTACGGCGCTGAGGGAGTGCATCCCGATCTGAGGGGTACCCTGCCGGGCGGGCATTCCAAGGCGTCGGACGAGGCGAGGGAGAGACGAGACAGCGTCTTCCCGAGGCATTTCGACAACGGCGACAGATATATCGACCTCTCCCGGCTTAGGAACGCCGGCGGAACGGGCTGTCTCCAGATTCTCGTGCCCGCCAATCTCGAGCGTTACGACCGATTCCGCGCCGCACACCGCAAAAGCGCGGCCGACAGTGAAACTAAACGTAAATTCAAGAGCAAACGCAAGAACAAACGTAAGTAAGTCAACGTTATAGAAGTAATACAACTTCAATATAAAATAATAAAGATGCCCGATTTCATAAAAATCAAGAGAGCGGATATCTTCTGGTATCTGATGCGCGACCTGTCCATATCATGGCTGATATGGCTGCTCATCATTGTCGGTGTGGCGATGGTGGTTGCCGGTGTCTTTGTTGATTTCAGAATTTCTCTTGTAGGCCTCATACTGTGCCTGTCGATTGTGCCCTCGATGGCCTTCTTCATGTATTACAGCCGTCTGCTCGGCACAAACATCATAGTGAACGTGCTTCCGCACACCGTGGAGAGTTGTCCGGGCGGATATAAGGTGACCATCTACCGCAAGCAACTGCTCGAGAAGGAAGACAGCGGCATGGAGACGGAATGGGTGGTGGCCGAGGTGATGGCAGTGTTTGAGGAGAATGTGGTGAGCAGGGAGCGGAGAGGCGCCTTCATGGTGCTTCATCTCGTGGATTCCCCTGTGAGAGTGCTGTATGTACCTAAAGATCTTAAACCCGAACCGGCGGCCTGCGCCTCAGGGGTAAAAATAATCAGAGATGAGAATCCTTAAGAATACCAATAGAAAATATTGCTTCATCATGGAGATGGAGGTACGCGACTACGAACTGGATTGCGAGCAGATTGTCAACAACGCCAACTATTTCCATTATATGGAGCACACGCGGCATAAGTTTTGCAGCGACGCGGGTCTCTCCTTCGTGGAGATGCACAACCAGGGTATCGACGCCGTGGTGCGCAAGGTGGAGATAGAATATATCTCCTCGCTGCGGGGCAACGAGACATTCCTCTCATGCCTGAGGCTTGAGAGGAAGGGCCCGAGGTTTGTGTTTCATCAGGACATAATGCGTCCGGGCGGCGACCTCGTATGCCAGGCGCTGGTCAACGTGGTGGTGCTGAAAAACGGTAAACTGTCGCGTGGCGATGAACTTGCCAAGGTGTTTGAGAAGTATATAAAGTGACCCGCGACTGACATTTTCCGCCTTGATGGATGAGGATATCTTATACGGAGTGGCTCTGTCGTTCATCTCCGGCCTTGACGCCCGCTTCGCGCGCTATCTGCCCGAACGCGGGCTGACGCTGCGCGACTTTTTCACGATGCCGCAGAAGGACCTCGCCGACGTCCTCGCCCTGAAAAACTTCCGCGCCACCGACAGGATGATACGCGACGAGGCTCTCGCAAGGGCGGCGCGGGAGGCGGATTTCATGCGGCGCCACGGGATTGAGGCGCTGTCGATAACCTCCGCTGCCTATCCCGCCCGGCTCGCCGATGTGGACCGCGCCCCTCTGGTGCTCTATAAACTCGGCGGTGCGGATCTCGACGCGGAAAAGATGATAAGCATTGTAGGCACGAGACATTCCACCCAGTATGGCGTGAGATATGTCGACCGCCTTGTGAAGGATCTCTCGTCATATTTCCCGGGGCTCACCGTGGTGAGCGGTCTCGCCCTCGGCATAGACTCAGTGGCCCATACGGCGGCCCTTGACGCCGGGCTCCCTACGGTGGCCGTGGTGGCGCATGGCCTCAATACCATATACCCTTCCCAGAACCGCGATCTTGCGCGCCGTATCGTCGCGTGCGGCGGTGCCATAGTATCGGAGTACCCTTCCGGCGTGACGCCTTACAGAAGCCGCTTCCTGGAGCGCAACCGCATAGTGGCCACGATGACGGATGCCGTGATAGTGGCGGAATCGGCCGTGAAGGGTGGCGCCATGTCGACGGCCGCGGTCGCCTCTTCCTACGGCAGGGAACTGCTGGCTCTTCCCGGACGTCTTGGCGACGAGATGAGCGCCGGGTGCAACCGCCTGATACGCTCGCAGAAAGCGATGATGGCCGGAGAGGCTTCCGATGTGATATCGATGCTCGGCTGGAAGCCGCTCGACGTGCGCGTGGCTCCCGCGCAGAAGGAACTCTTCCCTGAACTGAACGGAAAAACGAAGACAATCTATGATTGCCTTCGTTCAAATTCCGATCCGGTGGCGGTGGATGCCATCCGTCACCGTACGGGTATTCCGGTGCAGGAACTTATGTCGCTGCTGTCGGAGATGGAGTTTGACGGTATTGTGGAGCGCCTTCCCGGCAACAGATTCACAGTCATTTCCTGAACGGACGGTCGCTCACGTAGACCTTGAAGTCCTTTATCGCTCCCGGCACGTGGCTCTCCATGCGCGGCAGATACTGTATGCCGCTTATCCTGCACTCCTTTCCGAGGTCGATGACTATCTGGTGGGGGAACGGCACTCCTTTCGGGGTGCTCCAGAATGTGGATTCCTGAAGGTCGAACACCTTGTCGGCCGTGCGGTTGCTTTTCTTTGTGTCCTCGCTGTCGGCGTAGTACACGGTCCAGGGCTCGCGTGAGAGCCTTTTCCCGTTTTCGTCGAGCACATACATCTCGGCTATGGCCGCATTGTCCTTGCCGTCGATGGCGCTGACTGCCTCAAGGCAGAGGTATCTGCCTTCGGCCGGAGTGTCGAGAAGGCGTTCCTGCCAGCCGTTGCCGGCATTGAAGGTGCCTGTGAGCACGGGGCGTTCGCCGCTAAGGTCGAGGTTCTCGCCTTCGGCTCTGTGGGTGGCCGGACTGACTACCTTCAGATTGTCGATCATCGGGGTCTTCAATCCTTTCGATACGGCGGCTGTGGGGCCTACTATGTCAAACACCATTATCTCGTTCTCTCCCTTCCTGAGCCAGCAGCCGGGCATGTAGAGCGTCTGCTGCGGTCCGATTTCCCAGATGCGGCCGAGGGGATGTCCGTTGACGTAGACCAGGCCTTTGCCCCATGTGTCGAAACAGAGGAATGTGTCGGAAGGCCTGCGCACATCGAACGTGCCGCGGTAGACGCCGCGGGGAAGTCTCCCGTCCTCGTCCGGTGTGAAGGCTTCTATCGGCATGTTCTCCATCGAACTGTAATATTCCGGAGAGTCCTCGAGATTGAATACCTCCCAGTTCTTCAGGTCGCATGTGAAAGTGTAGCCGTTCTTTTCTTCCGAAACCGTCACGTTGTCGGTGATTCCCTTGAAATCCTTGATGGCGCGTCCGAAGTTGATGCGCCCCATGGCCTCCACGAGAATGTCGAGGCGCGCGTCGGGTGCGCAGGGAGGCAGTTTCAGTGTCTTGTCGCCCACGCGGCGGTCGACGGTGCCGATGTATCTGTCGTCGACGAATACCTGCACGTAGTCGTGCGGCTCGTTGATGGTGAGCAGTCCGCCATCCTTGAGTTCGGGAAGGGTGGTGCGGTAGAGTATGCTTCCGAATCCCTGGTCGAATTCTTCCATCGTCTTTATGTCGTGGATTTTTTTTGCGGCGGGAAGATTGCTGAATAGCGGCGCCACGGTCTCAAACCTGAATTCCTTTATCTCTATGGGCTTGATTGTGGCGGGTATCTCAGGCAGTTTGCCGTCGTGGTATTTAGC
>USNC01000087.1 GCA_900555915.1 uncultured Porphyromonadaceae bacterium
ATCTACACGCGTAAGATCGTCGGCAGCGTCAGATGTGTATAAGAGACAGGATATGCTCGGCTCTCGCCGTGATATTGTTTCTTATGATATCCACGAATCTCGTGAAGCAGCTTTCGGCGCAGGAGCGGGAGAGAATGAACATATGGGCATCCGCCACCGAGAAAATGGCCCAGGCTGACGCAAATGCCGACTTCGAGTTCCTGCTCAATATAATAGCGCAGAACAACTCGATTCCGGTGATGGTCACCGATGGAGAGAAAAACATACTTGAATACAGGAACTACAAGCTCCCCGACGGCATAGGCGACGGGGAGCATGTGGCTTTTTCAGACCTCACCGAAAGAAACAGGTCTTATCTGGAGCGGTGTCTGGAAAAGGCCACCGGCGGACGCACGATGGACGAGGCCGTGGCCGCCGACGACCATTTCATACGCGTCGAGGTATATCCCGGAATCAACCAGTATATATACTATGAGGATTCGATCCTTCTCAAGCGTCTGAGCCTTTACCCCTATGTGGAACTCTCGGTGATGCTGGCGCTGGTGCTTATCATATATACGGCGGTGGTATATACCAAGAAGGCGGAGCAGAACCGTGTCTGGGTAGGCCTGTCGAAAGAGACCGCACACCAGCTCGGCACCCCGATATCGTCGCTTATGGCCTGGAGCCAGTATCTTGAGGCTTCCGGCACTGACCGTGAGGTGACTTCGGAGATAGACAAGGACGTGAAACGTCTTTCGGTGATTGCCGACAGATTCTCCAAAATCGGATCCAGACCGGATCTCGAGCTCGAATATCTCAACCAGACGGTGGTGGAGTCGCTCGAATATATGAGCAGCCGCATATCGGGGAAAGTCTCGCTCAATTTCCATTTCGGCGATGACGACCACGGGGTGCTGATATCGCGTAGCCTTTTCGAGTGGGTGATGGAGAATCTTACCAAGAATGCCGTCGACGCAATGGAGGGGGTAGGGGAGATACATATATCCACCGGAGCCGACAAAGATACGGTGTGGATCGAATTCCGCGACACGGGCAAAGGAATACCGAGGAAGAATTTCGCCAAGGTCTTCAGTCCCGGCTACACCACGAAGCAGCGGGGCTGGGGGCTGGGGCTCACACTCGTGAAGAGAATCATAGAGGAGTATCACGACGGCCGCATCTTCGTGAAAGAGTCTGAACCGGGGCAGGGCACCACTTTCCGTATCGAACTTCCGGACTATTCAAGGAAAAGGAAAAAGACGTAGGCCTGCGGCCATGAGGCCCTTAACCGTCAGGCGAGTCTTATATGCAAAACTCAACACAGGAAAAGCCCATGACAAGGGCCACAAATAACCTAACCTTATAACCTCATAACCTCATAACGACCTTCAAGTTTTGGCTTGCCAAAACTTGAATAAAGAGACTGTCAGAAAATGAATCCTATTTTCATAGTCGGCTATATGGCCAGCGGCAAGACCACCTTCGGCAAGGCTCTCGCCCGCCGCACGGGTCTTCAGCACATCGACCTCGATTTCTATATAGAGCAGCGCTTCCACAGCACCATACGAGACATTTTCGCCTCGAGAGGCGAGGCGGAGTTCAGAGTAATGGAAAGCAACATGCTGCGGGAGGTCGGGGAATTCTCCGATGTCATAATCTCCTGCGGAGGTGGTACCCCCTGTTTCGGCGACAATATGGACTATATGCGGACGCACGGCACGACTGTGTGTCTGAAAGCATCCGCCGACGTGATAGCCGACCGAATTATTCAGGCAGGCGACAAGCGTCCGCTGATGGCCGGAAAATCGCGCGGGGAGATTCTCGATGCAATCGGCGCCCATATGGAGCAGCGTGCCCCGTACTACGACCGTGCGGAAATCATCATCTCAGGCGACAGACTCGAGACAAAGGCGCAGATAGCGGATACGGTATCCGATTTTATCGCCGGCTACCTGCCGGAAATGCAAACGTGAGCTGCCGGATAAAAAAAATCGGTTATCTTACGTGAGATTCGGAAATTTTTGTTAATTTTGCTTTCAGAGCGTGCCATGGTGGCGTGCTTATAAAACGAAAAGAAAAACCATGATTTCTGAAAAAGATACAAAGACCACCATCGGAATAGAGCCGCTGCTGATGCAGCAGCCGCTGCCCGCAGGATCCGGAAGCGTGGACATAGCGATGCTCGCCAACTACGGAGACACCGACGAGACCCGTCTGCTCCTGACTCCGGAAGCGTGCGGCCTGCTCACATCGTCGGGACTTAAAGTGGCAATGGAGCAAGCGGCGGGAATCGACATCTCATTCTCTGACGAGGCTTATTCCGAGTATGGCGTCAATATAGTGGATCGCCAGACCGCCCTCGCGGCAAGTGTGGTGCTTTCCTTCACTCCGTTGCGCGCCGACGACATCAGACGCATGACCCCCGGAAGCACCCTGCTCTGCATCATGGCATCCGGACTGATAGACAAGGAGTCGATCAACGCCCTGCTCGAGATGAACATAACGATGGGATGTCTCGACAACATGTACAGCCACAACAACACCCCGATCTTCGCCGACATCATAGATGAGATCGACGGACGGGCCGCCATTATGTATGCGCAGGAACACCTCTCGTTTCTCGGAGGAGGAAAGGGTGTGCTGCTGGCAAGCGTGGCCGGTATCAATCCCTGCGAGGTGCTGATAATCGGCGACGGAACCGACGTGTACTCAGCCGCCAACGCCGCACTCAACATGGGGGCGCAGGTGACAGTGGTCAACAACGACGTGTCGATGCTCGCCGTGGCCCGCCAGATGTGCGGACAGCAGGTGCAGACAATCATGATCCATCCGCGAGTGCTCTACAATAAGGTGAAATCAGCCGACGTGATCCTGCTCGGCACCACCACGCAGCCTTTCGACTTTCCGAAAAACCTCTCGGCTGTGATGAAAGACTCGGCATATGTGCTCGATTTCAAGGAAGCGCATCCTTCGGTGTCGGTGCCGCGCACTGTGGCTATGGCGCTGAGCAACGTTATGGTCAATTTCCTCGAGGAACTTCGCATAAAGAACGATTTCGACCGAATGGTGGCCACCAACGAGGGTGTGCGCCAGGGAATAGTGACTTACCGCGGGAAACTTGTCGACAAACTGGTGGGCAGTTACACCGGTCTCCCCTCGGCCGATCTTTCTGTAATGCTCGCCGCACGCAACTGATATCCGGATGCCGCCGCTCCACAGCTGCGGCATCTGCCGATTCCTGCACATTCGTGTCATAGCAGTCATGCGCATCATACATGTACTTTCTTCAGTGATGTGGTCGGGGGTGGAACGGTATGCCCTCGACATCTGCCGGCATTTCCGCGACAATGGTTGTGAAGTGTGTGTGGTGAGCCGCGACGCCAGAGCAGTCGACGACGTGTTTCGCCATCATTCCATTCCGGTGTCGTTCGCGCCGCTCGGCGGTTTTTTCTCATACGATGCGGTGAAGGCGCTCGCCACGGTATTCACTGCCTCCGACACCCCGACGGCAGTGCATTGCCATGACACCCGCGATGCCTTCGCCGCGCTCGTGGCGCGCCGCCTATCGGCCGCACAGCATGTGCGTGTTGTGCTGACCAGGCATTATGTCAGGCATGCGGGGCGCTCGCCGTTTCACAAATATGTCTACCGGAATGTAGACGACCTGATTTTCGTGTCGCATAAGGCCAGGCAGGCCTTTCTGTCGGGCTGGGGGACAAGAGGGATCGTGGCCGCCGACGACACCAGGCTGAAAGTGGTCCACAACAGCCTGAACATACATATGCAGCCGCTCGCGGAAGAACCCGACAGAGGCCCCGTCACGGCAATATATCTCGGGCGCCTGGCTCCCGACAAGGGTCTCGAATACATCATAGAGGCGCTGCAGAGGCTCACCGACCTGAAACTGCGCCTGCGCATGGTGGGCACCGGACATCCGGACTATGTCGACTCGCTGCGCAGCAGGGCTATCAGGGCGGGGGTGATGCACATGATAGACTGGCCCAGGCATCTGGAGGACGTCGCCGGCCTTATCCGCGCGTCTCATTTCGGAGTGGCGCCATCCTGCGCGCCTGAGGCTTTCGGCCTCAGCAATATAGAGTGTATGGCAGAGGGGCGACCAGTGATTGCTTCCGATAACGGTGCCCAGCCGGAATACATCTCCGACGGGAAGGAAGGCATACTGGTGCCTCCGAAAAATTCCGACATACTGGCGATCGAGATGAGGAGGCTCGCGACCTCGGCCGAATTGCGGCGTAAATTGGGTCATGCCGCGCGCGACAGGTTTGCCGGCGAACTGGCGTGGCCGCGTTTCGCACGGATTCTGACCGAAGTCTACAGAGGCGATGCACTTTTTTGATTGAAATATTTGGAGAATTGAAAAAAAAAGATTAATTTTGCAGTCGCAATTGAGGGAGTAGTTCCTCAAGAATTGCACTCGGGGTGTAGCACAGTTGGTTAGCGCGCTACGTTCGGGACGTAGAGGTCGGGCGTTCGAGTCGCCTCACCCCGACAATTCGGATTGCAAAGTGGCTTGACTCAGCGGTCAAGCCACTTTTTTTATCAAGTGCTTATGTGGAAGAATAGGGCGGTGGCTTTTTATCCGGTGGCGTTCGTGTGTATGGCGCTGCAGTGGTGGCTGATGAAGTGTCAGCTGGATATCGCATACACCAATGCTGTCGGCACTCTCATCAAGGCGGGCGGCGACATGGCGCTGATTCTGGTTCCTTACTGGATTCTGGGGCCGCGTTGGAGGTGGACGGTACTGCTTCCTGTGTGGGCTTATGGCGCATGGTGTGTCTGCAATCTCGCCTATTTCAGGTTTTGGGGCGATCTTATTCCCCCGGCGGCTGTCACGATGGGCGGCAATGTGGACGGCAATCTGATGGACTACTGTCTGTCACTGCTACGGCCGTCTGACCTTCTTTATCTTCTGATTCCTGTCTGCGCCACGGCGGCGTTCCGGCTCATGAGGGTCTCGGAGGCGCGGCCGCTGTCTCGCCGCCTCAAGGCCGCCGCCACGGGGCTTTCCCTGCTCGCGGGATTGGCGGGGCAGTACTCCTATTTCCATACATCGTATCAGTGGAGTTCCGCCATATCGCGGCGCACTGTCGGCGATGGCCTCCGCGATCACTTTCTTGGCGGATACACCGGCCAGAAGCGTCTTCTTGCCTATAACGGCATTGCTTACTATGGCGTGCGCTGCTGCGTCGACATGGTGGATATTCTTACATGTTCGGTCGAGATATCGGCAGAGCAGCGGCGTGAGATATCCGACTTTCTCGGGCTATACGGGCGAGAATGCGGTGCCATGCCTGATTCGGCGGCTGTCGACTCGATCAATGTGGTCTATATCATAGTGGAGTCGCTCAATGCGGAGATGATAGGGCGCGATATCGGGGGCTTGCCGGTGATGCCGGTGCTTGATTCGCTCGCGTCGGCTCCGGGCACTGTATTTTTTGACAATGTGGTGAGCCAGATAAAGGCGTCGAGTTCTTCCGACGGTCATCTGCTGCTTATGACCGGGCTTCTGCCGCCCGACAAGATGGCTTATTCCATCACTTACGGAAGCCACAACACTTTCCCCTCGCTGGCAGATGTCCTGCCCCGACATCATAAATATCTTCTGCTTGCCGACGAAGGTGTGTGCTGGAACGAGGGAAACACCCTGCGCAATTTCGGCCTCGGCGATCCCATAGTGGTCGGAGACCGGGAGGGGTCTTACGATGTGGCGCGCCTCGGGCGTGACGGCGCCATGTTTCGCCAGGCGGCCGACATGATAAAGGATGCGCGTCAGCCGTTTTTCATGACCTTGATGACCATCTCCATGCATATTCCTTTTGTGGAGGAAGGATGGGAAATGCCGACGGCCATATCCGGAGCCGGAGGATTGACGGATATGGAGAAGAACTACGCCAACGTCTGCCACCACACTGATCACTACATCGGCGAGTTCATGAGGGCTTTGCCGGAGAATACGCTGGTCTTCATTGCGTCCGACCACAGTCAGGGTGTCGCTTCGTCTGACGATTCCACTCCTCCCGCAGTTTTCATGGCTGTCAACACTTCCCTTGCAGGCACCGCTCCGCAGACAGGACGCATCTCGAGAGTGGTGGGTCAGGTCAATCTGTTTCCAGCCGCTCTCGACATTCTCGGACGCAGTGCCGGCTATGGCGGAATCGCGCCGTCTGCCTTCAACCCCTCGGTAGTCGGCACACGCGATTCCTACGGCAATGTATATGGACTGTCTATTATACTGATCTCCGAGCCCACGAGACACTGAGCGATCTCGTATGCCG
>USNC01000088.1 GCA_900555915.1 uncultured Porphyromonadaceae bacterium
GAGATCGCTCAGTGTCTCGTGGGCTCGGAGATGTGTATAAGAGACAGCTGTATGACATGGCCGTGAGTCAGGGCATCGATTTTTTCGCTGTGGCGAGTGGTCAGCCCGATGAGATCGAGCAGTGGCGGGATCTGTCTTCGGGGCAGTATGCCATATATACGGCGCAGGATACATCTATCAAGGAGCTTGTGAGAGGCAATCCGGCTCTCGTAGGGCTTGAAGACGGGGTGATAAAGTGGAAAACCGCCCTGAGCGCGGTGATTCTTACCGACGCCGACGCCGGGGATGAGGCGGAGACTGCATCTGTCATAAATACATCTCCTGTCGGCATACAGATGTCGGGCGGTCAGGCGCTCCTTTGCCTGTCGGTGATCCTTGTGGCGATACTCGCGGTAGTGGCTTTCGCTTCCGCTCTCCGCCGTTTTTTCTGATCAGTCGCGCCGTTCCTTTCGCGAGGCGTCGATGCGCAGCAGTATGAAGAGAAGTATTGTGAAGCTCCACAGCGCCGACCCTCCGTAGCTGAAGAAGGGGAGCGGTATGCCTATCACGGGACACAGCCCTATCACCATGCCGATATTGATGCAGATATGGAATATCAGATATGACGCCACGCAATAGGCATACACACGTCCGAAAGGTGTGCGCTGCCGTTCGGCTATGTGCAGTATGCGCAACACGAGCGCGAGAAACGCTATCAGCACAGCGCTCGCGCCTACAAATCCTTCCTCCTCTCCTATGGTGCAGAAGATGAAGTCGGTGTGCTGTTCGGGCACATATTTGAGTTTTGTCTGTGTCCCGTTGAGAAATCCTTTACCCGTCACGCCTCCGGAGCCGATCGCTATCTTCGACTGGTTGACGTTGTAGCCGAATCCACGCAGGTCGTCTTCTATGCCGAGGGCGACCTTTATACGCATCTGCTGGTAAGGCTCGAGCACCCGCCCGAACACATAGTTGACCGAGAAAAGAAACATCACCGAGGCCACCGCGAAAATTATCGTCACCACAAACCGCTCTATGCGGTGGCGGTACATGGCGAGCGACACGTAGACCACCGCTGCGATGATGCTGCCCAGAAAGTACCAGTTGCCGGGCACACTTATGCCGCAGAGCGTGAGGATGGCGGTTATGGCTCCGCTTATCAGGAATCCGAGTATCACGTTGCGGGCTATCACAGCGTCTTTGCAGTAGAAAAGCAGCATGCAGCAGAACACGGCGATTATCAGCAGGAACACCGTGAATTCCCCGGCCGGAAGGCCGAGTAGCAGCGGTGTGGAATATTTCACGGCCACCACGAAGTAAGTCACCGCGCAGAGTGCGGAGAAGAGCACCAGCCCGCTCATTCCCTCCCTGTAGAGAACGAAGAAGAGCGAGATGTAGACGAGTGCCGATCCTGTCTCGTGTTGCAGCAGTATCAGGATGATAGGCAGGAAGATGATGATGAAGGCGCGGAAATAGTTGCTCAGTTTCTGGTTGAGATTGAAATTGTAGGAGTTGAAGAGTTTTGCGAGAGCAAGCGCTGTGGCGAACTTGCCGAACTCTGCGGGCTGCAGGCTCACCGGGCCGAGCACAAGCCATGACCGCGAGCCTTTGATGTCGGGAGCCACGAAGATTGTCACTATCATCACCAGCAGCACGCAGATATACACCGGATAGGCATACGTCTCGTAGATTCTGTAGTCTGAGAGCAGAATGGCGCAGCCTATCAGGACCGACAGCCCTATCCATAGAAACTGCTTGCCCGAGAATTCGGCGAAATCAAACATGCTCGCGCGGTCGAAGTCGTAGCTCGCTGCGTAGATGCTCACGGCTCCCGCCACCACAAGTATCAGATATAGTATGATTGTCGGCCAGTCGAGCTGGCGGAACACTGAGGTGTTCGCATCAATGTTTCTTGACTCCACTTGAGATGATCGTATTTGAGTTCAACATTCGTTCTTCAAGATATTTCCTTTCAGGGGCGATGCTCCCCTTCAGATATTTCTCTATGATCAGGCTCCCTATAGGCACGCCGTAGGTGGCTCCGAACCCCGCATTCTCCACATATACCGCCACTGCTATCTTCGGATTGGAATATGGTGCGAACCCCATGAAGGCGGAATGGTCCTTTCCGTGCGGATTCTGGGCGGTGCCGGTCTTGCCGCACACCTCGAGTCCCGGAAGGTTGGCCAGACGGCATGTGCCGCCTAAGACTGCCATGCGCATTCCCTCGGCAATCGATTCGTAATGTTCCTTCTTGATGGAGGGCGTATGGCGTTCGCGGTATTTGCTGTCGATCACGGTGTCTTTGATTTCCTTCACGATATGGGGCGTATAGTACCATCCTCTGTTGGCTATCGTAGCCGAGAGGTTGGCTATCTGAAGCGGGGTCGCGAGCACTTCGCCCTGACCGATGGCTATGGAGATTATGGAGTTCGCGCTCCAGTTGCTCCCACGGAAAGACTTGCTGTAGAATTCCGGATTCGGGATGAAGCCCCGGCTCTCCGAGGGGAGGTCTACTCCGAGGCGGTAGCCGTAGCCCATCTCAACCATGTAGTTTTTCCATTTCTCAAGCTGTGTCTTCGGGTTGCTTCCGCGCTTGTCGATGAAGTTCTTCAGTCCCCAGCAGAAGTAGGCGTTGCATGAGGTGGCTATGGCAGGCTTCAGGGCGATGGGAGAGCCGTGGGCGTGGCAGCCTACGCGCAGACCGTTGACGTAGCCCCGGTAGCACGGATACATCGTGTTGAGATTGACTGTCCCTTCCTGCATGAATATCAGTCCCTGCGTGGGCTTGAATGTCGAGCCGGGAGGATAGGCGCCCTGCAGCGCGCGGTCGAAGAGGGGCTTGTATTTGTCGGCTACGAGTGCCGCATAGTTCTTTCCCCGGTCGGAGCCTACGAGAAGTGTCGGGTCGTAGCTCGGGGCCGAGACCATGCAGAGTATCTCGCCTGTCGACGGCTCTATCGCTACTATCGCCCCGATCTTTCCCTTCATCAGTTGCTCGCCGTATTCCTGCAGCTCTATGTCGATGCTGAGTGTCAGGTCGCGGCCCGACTCGGGCGCGACATCGTGGATGCCGTCCTCATATTTCCCCTTGATCCGCCCGAGGGCGTCTTTCATCAGTATCTCCACTCCTTTCACACCGCGCAGATGCTCCTCGTAGCTTTTCTCCACTCCGAGGTCGCCGGTGTAGTCGCCGCTGCGGTAATACCGGTCGCGTTCCACGTCGGAGGCGTTCACCTCGCGTATGTTGCCCAGGATATTGGCGCCTGCATTCACCGCATATTCGCGCACATTGCGCTTCTGCACGTAGAAGCCCGGGAAGAGATACAGTTTTTCCTGGAGCCTTCCATAGTCTTCCTGCGAGAGATGCGACATCAGCTTCTGCGGCGTATAGGCCGAATATCCGGGATTCTTCCTGGGGTTCTTCATGTCGGCACATCTCTGCATCAACTCGTCTTTCGTGATGCCGAGCACGTTGCAAAGGTCGAGCGTGTCAAATCCGCCGCTCACGTCTTTCGGTATGAGCATCACGTCATATTCCGGCTGGTTGAGCACCACGAGCCGCCCCTCGCGGTCGTAGACAAGACCGCGGGCCGGATAGAGTATCTTGCGGAAGAATGCGTTTGACTCTGCATTTTCCTTGTAGATTCCGTCGCTTACCTGAAGATTGAAGAGCCTTATGATGAATATGATGACTATTAGCGTTATGAATCCGCCGACTGCATATTTTCTTTTCTCTAATGTGTAATCCTTTCCCACTTCGTTCGTATCGAAATTTCGCGGTGCCTCTCTCCGGCCTCCGCGTTTGTTTTATTGCTTCTTGTAAATCAGGGAGTCAAAGGCCAATATCATGAGAAACGTGAATATGGTGCTTGACGCTACCTTGATCAGCAGTTCGATCATGACGGCCGAAGACATGTATTCCACCGTCAGTGCCACCAGCGAGTATATGGCCGACATGCTCAGAAGATACTTGCCGAAATTCAGCCATCCCATAGTGGTCATACCCGGTTCAATGCCGCGCACGTGGTCGTCGTGCTGCACATAGGCGTAGAATACCGGACGCTTCAGCGATGCGAGTATCGTGCACGCGAGCGCGTTCACTCCCTGCGTGTCGGAGAGCATGTCTACCGACAGCCCGAGCATAAACCCGAGGGTGAGCAGTATGTTGGCCGACAGGTCGAGCGGCAGCTTTATCAGGAAGTAGATGAATATGAAGCACACCGCGCTTCCGAAAAGCACGATATGGTTCATCAGCAGAGCCTGGACCAGAACCAGAATCACAAACATCAGTGTAAAGGTGACAATGCTTTTGTTCATAGGGTTGTGGCTGAAGGCCTATTCAATGCTCTGTATTGAATCAAGCTCATGTTTAAGTTCGTCCTTGATAATTCTCACCGTGCCGAGTGCCTTGAAATTGGAGGCAAGCCTTATCTTCAGCACATAGAATGTGTCGTCGCCGGTCTTCACGCGCCCCACAATGGTGCCTATGTCTATCCCCTCGGGAAAAGTGGTCGAGAAGCCGCTGGTGATCACAGTGTCGCCGATATGGTATTTGGCATGGCGCGGCACTTCCTCCAGATATGTCACCGTAGGGTCGCCGCCTCTCCATGTGAGGCTCCCCACGTATGGCGTGTTCTTTATTTTGGCGCTGAATCGCTGTGTCTGGTTGAGCACAGATATTGCGCGTGAGGTGTGGTGGCCGGTGACATCCACTATTCCTACAATGCCGCTCTGGTCCACTATGCCCATGCCGGGGCGCACTCCTTCATCGCTGCCGCGGTCGAGTGTGAAATAGTTGCGGGGGTGTCTCGTCGAATTGTTGATCACCGACGCTCCTATATAGTCGAATCTGTTGCCGGTCCACGTGTCGAGCGTGTCTTGTGCCAGCACCTTGTATTGCGCCAGCTCGTTGCGCAGATTGAGCACTTCGTTCTGGAGTTTGGCGTTGCTTTCCTGAAGCCGCTTGTTGACCGACAGCAGTCCGAAATAGTCGGTTATCTCTGAGGCCGTTCCATACACAGCTTCTCCTATGGCATTCGCCGAAGTGAGATAGAGCGACTGGTGAGGCTTGCTCGATCTTACAAGCAGGATACAGGAAATCAGCACATAGAACGTGAATACGAACCATGTGCTGTATTTGATGAGAAAATTCAGCAGATTCCTCATCTGATGAGGAAGCGGAATTTATTGATGTTCTTCAGTGCGACACCTGTGCCGCGTGCCACGGCGGTCAGCGGATCATCGGCCACTTTGAATTCGATGTGGAATTTGTCGGTGAGCCGTTTGGCAAGACCGCGCAGCAGCGCGCCTCCGCCGGCCAGATAGATGCCGTTGCGCACTATGTCGGCGTAGAGTTCAGGCGGGGTCTGGTCGAGCGCCGCGAGTATCGCTGCCTCCATTTTCGCTATTGTCTTCTCGATGCTGTGGGCTATCTCCTCATGGGTCACAGCCACTTCAAGAGGCAGGGCGGTCATCCTGTTGGGGCCTCTCACTATGAATGGTTCCGGCGGATTCTCAAGGTTGGTGAGCGCGCTGCCCACCTTTATCTTGATCTGCTCGGCCATCTGAGTGCCTATCTTGAGGTTGTGCACACGGCCCATATGCTCCTGTATGTCGGCGGTAAGGTCGTTGCCGGCCACGCGGATGCTCTTGTTGCTGACGATTCCGCCGAGCGAGATCACGGCGATCTCGGTGCTTCCGCCGCCTATGTCGACTATCATGTTGCCTTCCGGCGCCTCCACATCAAGACCGATGCCGAGCGCCGCAGCCATAGGTTCGTAGATCATGTAGATGTCGCGTCCTCCGGCGTGTTCGCTCGAATCGCGCACGGCGCGTATCTCCACTTCGGTCGAGCCCGAGGGGATGCAGACCACCATGCGGAGCGAAGGCGAGAACCAGCGGCGTTTGTTGTTGACCATTTTCACAAGTCCGCGTATCATCTGCTCAGCCGCGTTGAAGTCGGCTATCACACCGTCGCGAAGCGGACGGATTGTGCGGATGCCCGGCGGCTCCTTGCCTTCCATCTGGTGGGCGTCTTCGCCCACTGCGAGGAGTTTGTCGGTCTTGTTGTCGATAGCGACCACCGACGGTTGGTTGACCACTATCTTGTCTTTATGTATTATTATGGAGCTGTCTCTTATACACATCTCCGAGCCCACGAGACACTGCGCGATCT
>USNC01000089.1 GCA_900555915.1 uncultured Porphyromonadaceae bacterium
GCGTAAGATCGTCGGCAGCGTCAGATGTGTATAAGAGACAGTCTGTGACCACACCCGAGTCTGCGGTCTGCACCACATCGCCGGAGGAGTCAGAGACAGGGCGTATCTGAAGGCCGAGATGCGACGAGCCTTCAATGACCAGCGGGTCTGAGCCGGACACCACAGCGAGAGTGAACGGAGAATTTATGCGATAGGTATAGCCATCTTCCGTCTCAGTTTCCGAATAGAAAGATCCGGTATAGAGCACAGACTGCTTGCCCACATACTGATGCTTGTCGGCGTTGCGGTAGCCCGTGAGCGGGAAGTCTATGCTCGCGCCACCGGCGGCAGTCAGACGCACATATGCCTGATTTCCTTCGTCGGCGTCGAAGGTGGTCGCGGTGCATGACTCAAGCAGTTCCTCCACCTCCGCCAATGTGGGTAGGCGCCAGTCTCCTCCGAGAAGCACGCGGGCCGCATCATACTCAGTGCCGCAAATGCTCTCCTCCCCTATATCTGCCTGACAGAACATATCGCCGCCTTCACAGAGCGAGTAAGTGTCCCAATGATACCGCTCCTTCTCCACGGTCTCGGCGAAAGCGTAGTAGCCACCCTCTCCGAGAGGCTCAGAGGCACCGAGATTCCTGTCGGCCCATTTCACCGACAGCCCGAGATCCACCGCCACCGGACGTGGCGCGTCATCCTCAGCATTAACGACCAGCGGCACCGACGCGGCGATGCACGAAAGGATGCCGAGACGCACCGCGTTGCATATGGCCTGCGACATGTTCTTCGCACCGAGTTTATCCATGATGCGGCTTCTGTGATACTCCACAGTCTTAAGGCTGATACACATCTTTTCGGCTATATCTGCGGAACTGTCTCCATTTCCGGCCATATTAAGGATATCGATATCCTTGCGCGAGAGAATCGCGGAGGCTTCCTGCATCTCCTTGAACCTCCTGGAAAATCCCGGACTGCGGAAAACTCCTCCATTTTCCACAACCCTGACAGCCTCAAGAAGGCAACCGAGGCTCTCCCCTTTCAGCACAATACCTTCTATGCCGCTTTCGGCGAGGGAGGCTACATTCCATAATTCCTCGTGCATGGTGTAGACAATCACCGGCACGGACATCCCCTTTTTTCTTAATTTCTTTATCAGGACAAGGCCATCGGCATCTTCATCCAAGGTAAGGTCAACTATCACCGCGACCGGGAGCGGATCCGCGTCGAATGCCTCTATGGCATCAGCCTGAGAGGCTGCTTTCGCCACCTTATATCCTTTGGATAGAAACAAATTGGCCAGACCTTCGAGCACTACCGGATGGTCATCTACAATAAGAAGTTTTTTCATGAATCATCTATAGATTTTAACAATAAAAAGATCATTATCACACACCACATCGACGGAGGCTCCGATGATGGCGGCACGGTTTCTGATTGTACGGAAACCGATTCCCCCGCCTTCCGCAACGGAGGAATCCGGAAGAGAACGGCTAATGACTTCAAGCCTCCATTCGCCGTCGCCTGACAAGGCCATGCGTATCTCACCGCCCCGGCCGTGGCTCACGGCGTTGCGCGCAGCCTCCTGAACTATTCTGTAAAGCTCATGACTGTCGGAAGGCGACAGATTCTCCCAGCGGTAGGAGCCGGACTTTTCAAGCCGGATGGTGCAGGAGTTACCTTCAGAATTAAACCTTCTTACAAAATCGGAAAGCAACTCGATGAAAGTCTTCCTGCTGAACTCCGGCGGCATCAATTCGTGCGACATTGTGCGCACCCTACGTATTATGCCTGCAAGATCATCATCCACCGCGTCAGCACCGGAAGTGTGCAACCCGCATTGAAGCCCTACGAGACTGCCGGCGATATCATCGTGAAGTTCGCGTGCAAGCCTGTGGCGTTCCTCCTCAAGCCCCCTGATATACTGCTCGCTTCGCTCCCGTTCGAGCCGACGGCGCGCCTTGCGGGCAAAGCCGACGGCGATTAAGACCAGGACCGCAACAAGAGAGGCACATCCGACAGCCACAAGAGTCCAGAACATCCGCTGCGACTCAAGCCTCATGATGTCGTTGTCCTTTTTCAAGGAGTCATACTTCACCATCAGTTCCGACAGTTGCCTGTCTGTTTCCGAACTTCTTATCGAATCAAGCGCCTCAAGTGCCTTCTTCTGCATGTCATAGGCATCATCATACCGACCGAGGTTCGCAAGACACTCTGCCCTGGTCATGAACCATTGCTCTGGGTTCGTGCCCATCGCTCCTATCGTGTCGGCCACCTGCAGCCAATGCCACTGGTCGGGATAGCGACCTTCTTTCCCGGCAAGCCCCGCCTCTGTGTTGACAGCGACAAGATATGCCTGCGTATTGCGGGGCACCCCGTCAAGAGCCTCATAAGTCTCGCCAAGCAATCCGCGCACGGCCTGAAGGGAGTCCAGTTCAAGAAAACTAAGCAAGAGCGGAGTCAGATATTTCACCCTCAGCAGTCCGCGGGTAGTCCGGCTCCACTCATGATACGGTACAAGCACATCAATGGCCTGCCGGTATTGTCCGGATTTTGCCAGTATCGCTCCGAGAGTGGCGACAGAATTCAACTCGCTTATAGAATCGCCCGCCTCCACCGCAAGATCGAGCGACCTGCGGCCGAAGGAAGAAGCCTCATCATAAAGTTTATTCTCACCGCAAGCGATAGCGAGCATCTCGGCAAAGACCTGCTCCATATCAGCGTCGCCGCACTCAACTGCAATCTCCATCCCGTCCTTATAATAAGCTATGGCACGCGACCAGTCGCCCTTTCTCCGGCTTACAATACCTTTGTGCTGGAGTCCCTGCATGACGGCGAGAGCCACCTCTTTGCGATGTCCGAAATCAATGACGGTGTCGGCATACGCGTCACCCCAGTCGAGATTGCCACCCTCCATGATGGCTATATCCCTCTCGATCATGATATAGGCCCTAAGCGAATCAGACATGACCGCAGGCGACCCCAGCAAGGAATCGGCACGCCGGATGGCCGTGGCATAATCACCGTCGGCACACGGGCCGCCCACGAGCAGATATAAGGCTTCCTCGTCTTCTTCCGAAATATCGTTTCCTGACGAACAGCCCTGCATCGCGATCAGATATGCAAATGAAGCAAAAAAGAAAGCAATAAAGTATAATTGACGTTTCATATCACAAATATACACAATTATTGCAAATAAAGCGGCATATTTTAGAAATAAAAACGCCCGTATCGCGGAATTTCACATCAGTTTTAGGGTAAACCCTAAATATAAAAATATAAAAAAGCCGGGAGGTGACAGACACCTCCCGGAAAACGGTCTGATTATGGCGACAGCCAAATCTATATTTCTTCCGCCATTCTTGTCAGGCCTGCCCGAGGGCGGCGATGGAAGCCTTGATGGCGGCAATCTTCTCGGTGGCATCGCTCTGCTTCTTGCGTTCAAGAGCGATCACCTGCTCCGGAGCATTGGCGACGAAACGCTCGTTGGAGAGTTTCTTCTCCACTCCGGCGAGGAACCCTTCATATCGCTTGAGTTCCTTCTCCAGTTTCGCGATCTCCTCCTCCACGTTGATCTTGTCGGCAAGAGGCACGCTGTATTCCACGGTGCCTACAAGGAAAGCCACAGAAGTGGCGCCCTTCTCCTCGATGGGTGTTATGCCGCTGACATTCGCCATCTTCACCAGCACAGAGTCAAGAGCATCGTCGCGCTGACCTTTCACCTCGAGGGCCACCGCATCCTTGTTGGCAATCTGGCGCTGCTTGCGGATAGCGCGGATTCCGGTCACTACCTCCTTCAGAGTCTCGAACTGCGAGAGAAGCGGCTCATCCACCTCGCCCGGAGCGGGGAGAGTGGTCTTCATTATGCTGTCGCCGTCGCGGCGCTCTGCGAGATGCTGCCAGAGTTCCTCCGTGATGAACGGCATGAAGGGATGGAGAAGCTGGAGAAGCATCTCGAAGAAATTCATGGTCTCGGCATAAGTCTTGCTGTCGACGGGAGCGCCGTAGGCAGGCTTGATCACCTCGAGATACCAGCTGGAGAACTCATCCCAGAAGAGTTTGTAGACAGCCATGAGGGCTTCCGAAATACGGAATTTGCCCATCAGGTCCTCGATCTCAACCATTGTCTTGTAGAGTTGCGAGCGGAACCATTCCACAGCGATACGCGAGCTTTCAGGCTGAGGGATGGAATCGTCGGCTGTCCACCCCTGTATGAGACGGAAAGCGTTCCAAATCTTGTTGGCGAAATTGCGTCCCTGCTCCACGAGCGCGTCATCATACATGATGTCGTTGCCGGCGGGAGCCGAAAGCATCAGACCCATACGCACGCCGTCGGCGCCGAAGTTGTCGATGAGATCGAGAGGATCGGGCGAGTTGCCGAGCGACTTGCTCATCTTTCGGCCGAGTTTGTCGCGCACGATACCAGTGAAGTAGACATTGCTGAAAGGCTTGTCGCCAACGTATTCATAGCCGGCCATGATCATACGGGCCACCCAGAAGAAGATGATGTCCGGGCCGGTGACAAGTGTCGCAGTCGGATAGTAGTATTTCAGTTCCTCGTTGTCCGGATCAAGAATGCCGTTGAAGAGCGTGATTGGCCAGAGCCATGATGAAAACCAAGTGTCGAGTGCGCCTTCATCCTGCGTGAGGTCGTCAGCCGTCAGGTCGCGGCAGCTGTCTTTGCGCGCACGCTCCAGTGCATCCTCTTTGGTCTCACCCACCGCGATGCGGGTCTCGCCGTCCACATCGTAGTAATATGCCGGTATGCGGTGTCCCCACCATAGCTGGCGGCTGATACACCAGTCCTGTATGTTCTCAAGCCAGAGGCGATAGGTGGTCTTGTATTTTTCAGGAACGAACTTGATATAATCCTCCATAACGGGGGCGAGGGAGATGTCGGCGAAGTGGCGCATGTTGATAAACCACTGGAGGGAGAGTCTCGGCTCTATAGCCACCTTCGTGCGTTCGGAATAGCCAACATTGTTGGTATAGTCCTCCACTTTTTCCATCAGGCCCGCCTCCTCGAGGTCTTTCGCAATCTGCTTACGCACCTCGAAACGGTCCATTCCGGCGTATTTACCGCCGTTTTCATTTAGGGTGGCATCCTCGTTGAATATATCGATGGTCTCCAGATTGTGGTTTTTGCCGAGCATGTAGTCGTTCTTGTCGTGGGCCGGGGTCACCTTGAGGCAGCCGGTGCCGAACTCAATCTCCACATATCGGTCTTCGATTACCGGTATCTCACGTCCTACGAGCGGCACAATGACGCGCTTTCCCTTGAGCCATTCATTTTTCGGGTCCTTGGGGTTGATACACATCGCGGTGTCGCCCATGATTGTCTCCGGACGTGTAGTGGCCACCACTGCATAACGCCCTTCCGGGTCGCCGGCCACGTAATAGCGGAGGTAGTATAGTTTTGAATGCTCTTGCACGAAGTTCACCTCGTCGTCGGAGATGGCAGTTTTGTTTTTCGGATCCCAGTTGACCATGCGCAGTCCGCGGTAGATGAGCCCCTTGTCATAGAGGTCGCAGAACACCTTGGTGACGGACTTTGAGCGCAGTTCATCCATAGTGAATGCGGTTCGGTCCCAGTCGCAGCTTGCGCCGAGTTTTCGGAGCTGCTGAAGTATTATGCCGCCGTGGGTATGAGTCCAGTCCCAGGCGTGTTCGAGAAACTCCTCGCGCGTCAGGTCGGTTTTCTTGATTCCCTGTTCGGCGAGTTTCTGGATCACTTTAGTCTCTGTTGCAATCGCAGCGTGGTCTGTGCCCGGCACCCATAGCGCGTTCTTACCCATCATTCGGGCACGACGGATGAGGATATCCTGGATAGTATTGTTGAGCATATGCCCCATGTGCAGGACACCTGTCACATTTGGGGGCGGGATGACGATACAATACGGTTCGCGCTGATCAGGAACGGAATGGAACATCTTGTGACGTTCCCAATACTCATACCACTTGTCTTCCACCTCATGTGGATTGTATTTAGGTGCTAATTCTGACATGATAATGTTGAATGTTGAATGTTGAATGTCGAATTTTATATGTTGGATGTTGAGAGAGTTGCGATTGAAAATGCAAATTTAGCAATTTTTTTCGATATTACAATCACGTTTTGCTTTCGAAAATTCAAGTTTCGCGGGCTCAACTTGAAGTTTATAAGGTTATGGG
>USNC01000090.1 GCA_900555915.1 uncultured Porphyromonadaceae bacterium
TTTTAACTCCCGTTTTGTCTGACGCACAGATGAAGGAAGCGGTAGAAAAATTCAAAGGCGTATTGACAGCCAACGGCGCTGTGATCGTCAATGAAGAGGAATGGGGAATGCGCAAACTGGCTTATCCCATCCAGAAAAAATCAACAGGCTTCTATTGCCTTCTCGAATTTGAAGGCGCGCCTACTCTCGTGAAGCAGCTTGAGGTCGCTTACCGCCGCGATGAGAAAGTGCTTCGTTTCCTCACTTTCCGCCTCGACAAATATGCAGCGGAATATGCTGAGAAGCGTCGCAATCTGAGAGCAAAGAAAGCAAGTGAAACAGCAGAGGCTCCCGCCGAAGCAGAAAACAAGGAGGCTTAATCATGGCAGCAAACAGCGAAATTCGTTATCTTACTCCGCTTACTGTAGACACACGTAAGAAAAAATACTGCCGTTTCAAACGCAGCGGTATCAAATACATCGACTATAAGGATCCCGAATTCCTCAAGAAGTTCCTCAACGAACAGGGCAAGATTCTTCCCCGTCGCATCACCGGCACTTCTCTGAAATTCCAGCGTCGCGTGGCTCAGGCCGTGAAGCGTGCCCGTCACCTCGCTCTTCTTCCTTACGTGACCGACCTTATGAAGTAATAACCATTTTAAACGAAAGCTATATATGAAACTTATTCTTAAAGAAAACGTGGTCGAACTCGGCTACAAGGACGATGTAGTGGAAGTGAAGGATGGTTACGGCCGCAACTATCTCATTCCCCAGGGCAAGGCTGTCATCGCTTCTGACGCCAACCTCAAGGAACTGCAGGAAAACCTTCGTCAGCGTGCTCACAAGATCGCTGCTATCCTCGCAGAGGCGCAGGGTCAGGCTGACGCCATCAAGGATGTCAAACTCGTCATCGAGGCTAAGGCCGGCGCAAATGGCTCTATCTATGGCAGCGTTGGTGCCGCTCAGATCGCAGAGGCATTCAAGAAACTCGGCCACGAGGTAGACCGCAAGCTCATCTCGCTCAAAAACCCCATCAAGGCTGTGGGCGAATATGTATGCACAGTGAAGTTCCACCGCGATGTCAATGCCGAAGTGGCAGTATGCGTGGTGGCTGAAGCTGAGGAAGCCTGATCTTAGTTTCCCCGCTCGATAATATAATCCGCACTCGTCATTGATGAGTGCGGATTTTTTTTTGTGAATGTCAATTTTTTTTTCTACCTTTGTAAATTAGGAGTGGAAGGCGGTTTGACGGCATGTTCCCGCTCCGCAATGATTAGAAATTTAAATTTAGACCGATATGATATTCAATGTGCATGGTAAGACCCTTCAGCAGCAGATCGCTGCTGTCAGCAAAGTGGTCAACGCGAAGAACGCTCTTTCCATTCTCGACAATTTCCTGATTGAGGTGAAGGGAGACACTCTCTACATCACAGGTTCTGACCAGGAGACTGTGATGACTGCGAAGATGGAGATTACCAATCAGGACACCGATGGAAAGATTGCCATCAACGCCAAGCGTCTTATCGAGGTGGTGAAGGAAGTCTCCAATTTCCCGCTGACCTTTGAGATCAAGGAGGATTCCGGTCTTGTAGATCTGCGGTTCCCCGGCGGACATTTTGAATTCATGGGTGTGGACGCGGCTGAATATCCCCAACATTTCGAGACAGATGAGTTCTCGGTCGAGATGTCGATCCCTACGGAAGTGATACAAAATGGTCTTGACTATACACTCTTTGCAGTCAGCACGGAGACTATACGTCCGATGATGACCGGTGTGTACTGGGATTTTCATGAAAACGACCTGACTTTTGTAGGCTCCGACACTCATAAACTCGTGCGCTACACCAACCGCAACTATCGCCCCAACAGGGAGACTTCGTTCATTTTGCCCGGCAAACCGGCCGGAATACTCCGAAGCCTGCTTGGAAAAGACAATGCGGAGGTCAAGGTGCGCAAAGATGAGAAAAGCGCTATATTTACTTTCGGCGATTTCCGTCTCGGATGCCGTTTTGTCAAAGGCACATATCCCAACTACAACCGCGTCATCCCTCAGGACAATCCGAATGAGATAACCGTAGACCGCCAGGTGCTTCTCTCGGCTATGCGCAGGGTCTCGATCTTCGCCAGCAAAGCCTCAAGCCTTGTGAAGATGACAATGGATGCCAATGTCATTCTCCTGCAGGCGCAGGATCTTGACTACAACACCAGGGCCGACGAGAGAATATCCTGCTCCTATGAGGGAAATCCCATGTCGATAGGTTTCAATTCCACTTATATGGTGGAAGTGCTCAACAATCTTCCCGGCGATTCCATCATCGTAAAACTTTCCGATCCCGGACGCCCCGGACTCTTCATGCCTTTCGAGCAGAAAGAGAATGAGGATGTGGTCATGCTCCAGATGCCCATGCAGGTGATTGAATGACAGTATATAATCAAGAAAATACAAATGAAACTCAACCTTTCACGCCCCATAATATTCTTTGATCTCGAGACCACCGGGACAAGTGTGACTGCCGACCGCATAGTCGAGATAAGCCTGATAAAGGTTTTTCCCGACGGCAGCACCGAGGAGAAGACCCGACGCATCAACCCGGAGTGTCATATCCCCGAGGCCAGCACCGCCATACATCATATCACGGATGATGATGTGAAAGACGCACCCACATTCCGCCAGATAGCGAAGTCGCTGCATCAGATGTTTGAAGACTGTGATATCGCCGGCTTCAATTCAAATAAGTTTGATGTGCCGCTCCTTATCGAGGAGTTCGGCCGGGCCGGACTCTCTTTCGATGTGGCGGGCCGGAATTTTATCGATGTGCAGGGCATTTTTCATAAGATGGAGCAGCGCACGCTTGTGGCGGCTTATCGCTTCTATTGTGGCAAGGACCTCAGCGACGCTCATTCAGCTTCCGCCGACACCAGGGCTACCTATGAGGTGCTTCTCAGCCAGCTCGACAGGTATCCGGATCTGAAAAACGACGTCAAGGCTCTCGCCGATTTTTCCGCTGGTGGCAGAAATGTCGATCTCGCCGGAAGAATGGTCTATGATGACGACAATCAGCCTGTCTTTAATTTCGGTAAGAACAAGGGCAAGAAAGTAAGGGATGTGGTGAGGCACGAGCCCGGTTTCATCCAGTGGATACTGCAGGGCGACTTCCCTAAGGAGACCAAAGATCAATTGAGAAGATTGCAATACGAATTTTCAAAGAAATCCTGAACAATGGAGCAGACTCTGAGGGGAAAGCACATAGTGCTCGGCATATCCGGCGGAATCGCGGCGTATAAAAGTGCCTGTTTGCTGCGGCTGCTGATAAAGGCAGGCGCGGAGGTGCAGGTGGTGATCACTCCCAATGGCAAGCAGTTTATCACGCCTGCCACACTCGCGGCGCTAAGCGGCAAACCCGTTGTGTCGGAGTTCTTTGCCGCCAACACGGGTGAGTGGCATTCGCATGTCGATCTCGGACTATGGTCCGATCTCATGGTCATCGCTCCCGCCACTGCCGCCACCATCGGTAAAATGGTTTCAGGTGTTGCCGACAACATGTTGGTCACCACTTATCTATCCGCAAAAAGCCACGTTATGGTGGCTCCAGCCATGGATCTTGACATGTGGGCGCATCCCTCCACTCAGAGGAATGTCCGTATGCTGCAGGCTGATGGTGTGGAGATCATACAGCCCGGAAGCGGCGAACTCGCGAGCCATCTGTGCGGTAAGGGCAGGATGGAGGAGCCGGAAGAGATCCTGCGCAGGGTAGAGGCATATTTCTCACGGAGCGGGAGCATGGCTGGCAAGAGGGTGCTTGTGACGGCAGGCCCCACTTTCGAGGATATCGATCCGGTGAGGTTCATCGGCAACAGCTCCAGCGGGAAAATGGGTTTTGCAATAGCCGAGGAAGCCGCCTCAAGAGGCGCCGAGGTGGTCTTGATAGCGGGTCCCGTCGCTGTTCAGACACATAATGCTGCCATCAGGAGGATCGATGTCAGAAGCGCGGTCCAGATGCTCGCCGAGGCTGAAAGGGAGTTCCGTAATGCTGACATCGCTATTCTTTCAGCGGCGGTGGCTGATTATGCACCCGCTTCACGCGCCGATCAGAAGATAAAACGTGAGAAGAGCGAGGAAATGACGCTGCGGCTGGTGAGAAATCCGGATATAGCGGCCACGCTCGGAGGATGCAAGGACAACCGTATCTTGGTGGGATTCGCACTTGAGACCGATCATGAACGCGAGAATGCTTTGGCAAAGATGCGCCGTAAGAATCTCGACATGATTGTGCTTAATTCTTTGCGCAATCCGCTCGCCGGTTTCAATAAGGATACCAATCAGGTCACAATCCTGCGGCACGATGGATCCGAGACCGAATACCCTGCAAAGAGCAAGCGGGAGGTGGCGGCTGATATCCTTGATGCTGTCATGTCAATGCAGACTTCCATGTGATAAAAATTGTTTATCAGATATTTATCAAAGATTTGAGAATGAAGAAAAGAAGTGTTGCGCTGTTGCTGACTGCAATCATTGTATCCTGCTCCGCGTCCAAAGCCCGCGGGCAGGAGTTGAATTGCGCCGTGGAGGTGAACGCTCAGAAAATTGAGGGCGGTAGCAAATCTGTGTTCCAGACACTTCAGGAAGCGGTGACGGAGTATATGAACGAGACTAAATTCTCCAACGCCACATTTGCCAACAATGAGAAGATCGACTGCAGGCTGTATCTCACGGTAAGCGAATATACCGACGACCGTATCACCGGCGACCTGCAGGTGCAGCTCTCCAGGCCGGTGTATAATTCCACATACACCACCACTCTCTTTAATTTCAAGGACAACAGGGTGAGCTTTGAATACAGGGAGGGAGAGCCGATAGTATTCAATGAGACTACAGTCGACAACAATCTTACCGCCATTCTCAACTACTACGCATATCTCTTTCTCGCCATCGATTTTGACAGTTTTTCCCCGATGGGCGGCCAGCCGTTCTACGACAGGGCGCAGACGGTGGTCCAGGCGGCGCAGAGCCTCGGCGAGATAGGGTGGAAAGCATTCGAAGACCCTAAGAACAGGAGCGGAGTGCTCTCGGCTTATACCGCTCCATCCACTTCCGCCATTCGCCAGCTTCTCTACGACTATCACCGCAAAGGCCTCGACGAGATGGTGACTGCACCCGACAAGGGACGCGCCGTCATCACCGGATCTCTTGATGCCATAGCCGGAATATATAAGGCAGATCCGATGTCGGCGGCCCTTTCCATATTCCGGGATTCAAAGATGGACGAACTCGTCAATATATACTCGAAAGCGCCGCAGACTGAGCGGGAGGCTGTCTACAAACTGCTGCAGCCTATCTATCCCGCCGAAAACGAACGTCTTGTCAAGATAAGGAAAGGGGAGGAGGAATGATAGTATAAAGGAAGTTGTTTGTGCAACTTCATTGTCAACAGGAAATATCTATTGCGATGCTCAGACAATTGTCAATACATAACTATGCGCTTATCGACAGTCTCGATATTGAGCTCGGCGACGGCCTCACCATTCTTACCGGCGAGACCGGAGCCGGCAAGTCGGTGATGATGGGTGCGATTTCCCTGCTCATGGGGGAGAGGTCTGATTCAAAAGTGCTTGCCAACAGGTCGGGAAAGGCGGTCGTGGAGGGCGTTTTCGACAATGTGGCGGATTCACTTCGCGATATCTTTGCCGCCAATGATCTTGATTGGAACGACGGCACGATACTCGTGCGCCGCGAGATATCTCAAAATGGCAGAAGCCGCGCTTTTGTCAACGACACTCCCGTCACTCTTCCTTTGCTCACAGAGATAGCCGGTGGTCTGGTCGACATCCATTCGCAACATGCCAACAGGCTTCTTTCCCAATCCGACCATCAGTTGAGGATCATAGATTCCATTGCCGACAATGCGACTCTGCTCGCCGACTATAAGGAGAACTTCGCGAGATTCGCTACGCTTGGCGGCCTGATAAAGAGGCTGCGCGAGGAGATGGAGCGGAGCCGGAGCAACGCCGAACTGCGCGCGTTCCAACTCGACCAGTTGTCAAGACTGAATCCGCGCAAGGGTGAGCTTGAGGAGGTGGAGCGGCTGTATGATCTGCTTTCCGATGCCGACGACATAAGAGGCAGGGTATGCGCTTCGGCCAATGTGATATCGCAGTCCGAACGCT
>USNC01000091.1 GCA_900555915.1 uncultured Porphyromonadaceae bacterium
CTCAGTGTCTCGTGGGCTCGGAGATGTGTATAAGAGACAGCGACAAATTCTGTAATATTATACCAACATGGACAAGGTAGACAATCTGGACAGAAAGATCCTGAACATCATCATGAACAATGCCCGCACCCCGTCGAAGGATGTGGCAATCGTATGCGGCGTATCCCGTGCCGCTATCCACCAGCGCATACAGCGTCTCATCGAAATGGGCGTGATAATCGGCTCCGGCTATGACGTTGACCCGAAGAAACTCGGCTACAACACATGCACCTACGTAGGCGTGAAACTTGAGAAAGGCTCAATGTACCGCGAGGTAGTGGCCGCTCTCGAGGGAATCCCCGAAGTAGTGGAATGCCACTTCACCACTGGCCCCTACTCGATGCTGATGAAAGTCTTCGCTCGCGACAACCAGCACCTGATGGAGCTTCTCAACGACCGCATCCAGCATATCCAGGGTGTGACTGAAACCGAGACATTGATTTCTCTCGAGCAGTCAATGAACCGTCAGATAAAACTCCAGACTGATGAAAAGTAACAGGAATCTGATTTTCACCATATCGGCGGCTCTGCTTTTAGCAGCAGTCGCCTTTATGTTTTTCTTCCCTGACGCCATGGAGGGAAGAGTGCTTCAGCAGCACGACATTCAGCAGGGGCTTGCAAATGGCCACGAGCAGCAGGCTTATGAGGAAGCCACCGGCGAATCTACCCGCTGGACCAACTCGCTCTTCGGCGGTATGCCCACTTTCCAGATTGCGCCTTCTTACCCGGCCAACGACTTCCTGAGCTGGATTCAGACCGTATATATGCTCGGTCTTCCCTCTCCGGCAAATCTGCTATTCGGCATGATGATCGGATTCTTCATCATGTGCCTCTGCATGAAGATGCGATGGAGCGAGGCCCTTTTCGCCTCGCTTGCCTGGGGGTTCTCTTCCTACTTCATAATTATCATAGGTGCCGGACACATTTGGAAGTTCCTTACGCTTTGCTACATACCCCCCACGATAGGCGGACTTACCCTTATCTACAGGAAGAAATGGATCGCCGGAAGCGCCCTAACCGCTCTTTTCTCCGCACTGCAGCTCATGAGCAACCATCCGCAGATGTCTTACTATTTCATGCTTGTGATGGCCTGCATGGCTCTGGCATGGCTCTGGATAGCGGTCAAAGAGAAGAAAACGGCGCAGTGGGCGGTGTCTACCTGCATTCTCATCGCCTCCGGGCTCGTAGGAGCGGCCGCCAACTCGGCAAGCCTGTACAACTCGCTCGAATACAGCAAGGAGACCGTGCGCGGCAAGGCCACGGAAATAACCGTCGACGACACTCCGGCGGCTACCGGAATGGACAAGGAGGCCATTACTGCATGGAGCTACGGCCTCGACGAGACTTGGTCGCTGCTGATACCCAACGTGAAGGGTGGCGCGTCGCTCAAACCGGTGGCCGGACAGAACCGGATAATGTCGGTGGCCGACACCGACATGGGGGCCGACCGCTATCTGTCTCAGGAGGAGATGCAATTCGCCGGACAGTTCACTCAATATTTCGGCGATCAGCCTATGACGAATGGACCCGTATATGTGGGCGCATTCGTACTGATGCTCGCCATTCTCGCCATGTTTGTGGTGAGAGGCCGATGGGAAACGCCGATGAAATGGGCGCTTTTCGTGGCTTCAATTCTTTCGGTGACGCTCAGCTGGGGACATAATTTCAGCGCCCTCACCGATTTCATGATCGACTGTTTTCCGGGCTACAACAAATTCCGCACCGTCAGTTCGATTCTGGTCATAGTGGAATTCTGCATTCCGCTGCTCGCAGTGCTGTGCGTGCGTCAGATAATCAATACGAAGGATTTCTTCAAGGAAAACAAGTGGACCGTAGTCTGCGTCATGGGAGCCGGACTCGCGGTGTGCCTTATCGGATGGATAGCGCCGTCGGTGTTTGGAGAGCCATACTCGGTGTCTGAACTGAACTATCTCAAGGAAGCCGGTGTCTTCTCCAATCCTGCCTACTCGAATGCGATGCAGGGAATATCGGATGGGCGTCTGGGCCTTGTGTCGGGCGATTCGCTACGCTCTCTGATGTTTATCCTCGCAGGCTGCCTGCTGCTCCTGCTTTGGGAAAAGAAAGCGATAACCAACAGCAGCATACTTGTATGCAGCCTGTCGGTGCTTGTGCTTATCGACCTTTTCAGCGTCAACAAACGCTATGTGGATTCCGACAACTTCCTGACCGCCGAGAGCGACGAGGCCGCATTCACTGCAACCCCGGCCGACTTGGAGATTCTGAAGGACACCACCAACTACAGGGTGATGGACATACCGGGATTCTCCTCGGCGCGCAGCAGTTATTTCCACAAGACCATCGGCGGATACCACGCCGCGAAGCTCACCCGCTACAACGACCTCATCGAGCATCAGATATCCAAAGGCAATCCCTACGTGCTAAACATGCTCAACGCGAAATACTTCCTCACCGGCGACGGCGACTACCGGATGAATCCGGAGGCTTTCGGCAACGCATGGCTTGTCGACACGCTGACCTATGTGTCGACACCTGCGGAAGAGATGGAGGCGCTCGGCTCTCTCGTGCATCGCAACACGGCGGTGGCCGACAGAAAATTTGCCGCAACCATCGGGGAAAGCAGCCCAATATCGGAAGGCGACACCATTTATGAGACTTCATACGCGCCCAACCGCCTCACCTACAAGGCTCGCCTCGCGAAGGAGGGTGTGGCGGCATTCTCGGAAGTATATTTTCCATGGGGTTGGAAGGCCACTGTCAACGGCAAGGAGACCCCGATAGGACGTGTGAACTACGCGCTCCGGGCCATGAGACTTCCGGCCGGCGAGAGCGACATCGTAATGACGTTCGAACCGGAATCGGTGAAGAAAGCCAATGCTGTGAGTATGGCTTCGGTCGGGATAATCTATCTTCTTATCATCTGTGCCATTGCCAATGTGGCGGGAGCATTGATACGCAAGGGAAAGAAACAATCCCCGAATGCTTGAAAAAGAACGATGAAATCGTATTTTTCCGATATTATCACAAGATGGCGCCATACCCTCGGGTATGGCGTTCATTCGCCTCTGGCATTCCGCATCATCAAGGAGTGCGTGCATCCCGACAGCCGCTACGCCTACTATGCAGACTCCGCAATAGACTATATGTTCGCCGGCGACCGCCGGCTGCGGTCTCGCCTCAGGATGCTTGTCAGACTCATAGCCAACCTTAAGCCCCGACATATCCATATGCCTGACTGCGACCGGAGGATAGCGGATATAATAGCCGCAGCTTTTCCTGCAATAAAGTTGACCCGGCATGAAAAAGGAGCCAAAAACGCCGATTTTATCGTGATTTTCGGCGACATGGACTCTGCATCATTATGGAACTCCTCTGATGAAGGCAACGAATTGACGCTTCTCGAATTTCATCAAGGCTGTGTGAAGCCTGAAGACCTATCAGGCGCCGGATCGATGAAATGCGGCCCGACATTGATCATTGCCTGCTGCGACTTCACTCTTCGTCTTCGACGCCACGGAATGCAACGGGTGGAATACAAACTGCTGTAAGAATGGAATCCAACGACACTGTGGCTGACTTCGAGTCATATCTGATGCTGGAGCGCGGCATGGCCGACAACACCCGCCAGGCGTATCTGACGGATGTGGGACACCTCATGGAATTTCTCGATGAAAAGGGGATAGATCCGACCATGGTGGAGCAGGCGCACCTGCACGAGTTCGCATGCACCCTGCGCGACTTCGGAATAGGGCCCCGAAGCCAGGCGAGAATACTGTCGGGAATAAGAAGTTATTTCAAATTCCTTAAATTGTCCGGACTGATCGAAAAAAATCCTACCGATCTCCTTGAGTCGCCTCGCCTCGGGCGTCATCTTCCGGAGGTGTTGAGTGTGGAGGAGATCGACATGATGATAGAGCAGATACCGGCCGACAAGGATGAATCGCCGCGCAACCATGCCATAATCGAGACTCTTTACGGGAGCGGTCTGCGGGTGTCGGAACTAATCGACGCCCGCCTTTCGCGCCTGAATATGGAGGAAGGCTATCTGATAGTGGAGGGAAAAGGGAGCAAGCAGCGGATCGTGCCGGTCTCGCCCACCGCACTAACGCTTATCAAGGAGTATCTGCCGATGAGATCGCGACTTAAAATTAAGGATGACTCTCACGACATAATTTTCCTGAACCGACGCGGCGGCAAGATGACTCGGGTGATGGTATTCTACATAATACGCGACCTCGCCGCCGCGGCCGGAATATTGAAGAAAGTATCGCCCCACACACTCCGCCATTCTTTCGCCACGCATCTCCTCGAAGGCGGGGCCTCTCTACGGGTAATCCAGGAACTGTTGGGACACGAGTCGCTGGAGACTACAGAAATCTACGTGCATCTCGACCGCTCACGCCTCCGCGAGGAACTGCTGACCCACCACCCCCACTACCGCAACCGCAGAGAATCCTGACCTCACGGCTATTCTCCCCCGAAATCAACCTCCGACGCCGATGGATTGTTATATCTTTAATCCCGCGGGTTGGAGGAATGTGAGGGCACTTTAATCCCGCGGGTTGGAGGAGTGTTAGGGCGGAAGCCCGAAAAGCAAAAGCAAAAAGCCCAAAGCCCAAAAGTCGAGCCCGCGAAACTTTAATTCCAACTTTCAAGACATGGATTACGACAACAGATTCTGGAACAGACTGAAGAGATATGCCGAAAACTACTTCACATTCTCCGGCTTCCTGATACCTCAGGAAGAGGCGGAGCAGTCGATACGGGAGGAGGTGTCATTCCGCGGCACAAACCTCGTGATTCTGGTTCTGGCCATATTCATAGCCTCTCTCGGCCTAAACACGAACTCGACAGCCGTCATTATCGGCGCGATGCTGATATCCCCCCTGATGGGACCTATCATCGGCATCGGTCTCGGCATTGGCATCACTGACTTCGACCTGCTGAAACGCTCCTCCCGCAATCTGATCATTGCGGCGGCATTCTCAATGCTCACCTCCGCCATATACTTCCTCATATCCCCGGTGGCGGAAGGCCATAGCGAACTGCTGGCCCGCACCACTCCTACCATCTACGACGTGCTGATCGGATTTTTCGGCGGAGGAGCCGGAATAGTGGCCATATGCTCGCGCAGCAAGGGCAACGTGATACCCGGCGTGGCTATAGCCACCGCCCTCATGCCCCCGCTATGCACCGCGGGCTACGGACTTGCGACCCTGCAGATGCACTACTTCCTGGGCGCCACATATTTATTCCTCATCAATTCGATATTCATCGGTCTGGCCACTTTCGTAGGGGTGAAACTGTTCAAGTTCAAACCTGTGGCCACCACAAATCCGGAGCGCGCCAAACGAATACGCCGCCTCGTCTACACGCTTGCAATCCTGACTCTTATACCGTCGGTCTATCTCACTTACAACATGCTCCGTCAGAGCCGCTTCGAGATCAATACCTCGCAGTTTATAGACCAGGAATGCCAATGGCCAGACACTCACGTCCTCTCTACTAAAGCGACATGGTCGAAACACGACAAGCAACTGAGCATCACCCTCATAGGCAAGGCTTTACCGGAAGATTCACTTCAACTCGCCCTCTCTTCAAGATTGAAATTCTACGGTCTGGCCGGAACTCAATTGAAGATAATACAGGGCAACGGACAGATCAACGCCTCCAATATCGAGAATGCCTCCATAAAAGACATATATCAGATAAGCCAGACCGCTCTCCAGAAAAAGCAGGAGACAATCGACTCCCTCGACCATGTGCTGAAGACATACCATAAGGAACTATCGGGCGCCGCCGTGGCAAGTCCCGAAATAAAAGTCGTATTCCCATGGATCAGCGAGATCGCTATAACCCGCTCGGTGGTCGCAAGGCCGGAAACCGGAGCAACCGACACCCTCAACCTCGCCCTTGTCTATACCGGCAAACACGGAATGACCGCCACAGAAAAGACCCGCCTCACCGAATATCTGAAAGCCCGCCTAAAACTCCCCAACCTGAAAACCGTAACCCTGGACACATCATTCTAACCTTTCTCAGACCCATATCATAAAATTTCAGCCTCGCCGGCACATAAACTATCCTCATAACCTTATCACCTTATACCTTCAAGTT
>USNC01000092.1 GCA_900555915.1 uncultured Porphyromonadaceae bacterium
CCGTTGCCCGCACCCCACCAGAACCATGCGCCGGAATTCTCGTGCCAGGGACGGAACACCACCGGAATGCGGTTGCCCTCCCCGTCCTTGAGCGAGAGAATGAAATCGGCGGCTTTAGCGATCCAGGAATCCATCTTGGCCGCGAGCACAGAATCATTCCCGACAAGCACCAGGGGTGACGCCGAGACATCCCATGCGTCGCCGCCGCTTGCGGGATTCGTCGGGTGCCAGCTGATTGCATTGACTCCGCCACGCGCATACTGCTTTGCGATCTCCTTCCTCATGAAATCGAAAGGAACGCCATCGAGGTTGCGCGCCGAATCAAGTTCGAGAAAACCGAGATCCCAGTTCATGAGCCCGGGGTACTCCCCCACCACAGCCTTGACATCGGAATTGCCGTCGACATATGTCCAGTCATAGCCATATGCGGTGTCGTCGTGATGTCCGAAGTAGAAATGGCCTGAACGGGCCGCGGAATCGAGTTGCGCGAAAAGAGTCTCGGCCGGAGTGGCCTCAGGCTCCTGCATGTCGGCAGTCTTTTTGCCTGAACATGAAGCGAGAGCCGCGACAGCTATGAAGGCAAGATATTTTACATTCATGATAACTTCAATTTAAGGTTTAACGTATTATTATAGTATTTCTTACAATATCACTTCCACTTCATTGTGCGAACCGGCGGGCTGCATCGGCACCACATTGCCCGGGAGCTGCTCTCCATTGAGTGAGATCCGCGCCACACCCTTGCTGACGCCTGACTCATTCCTGACTGTGATATGATAGTCGGCACCACGGTATTTCCTGTCCACCTCAAAGCCCTTCCAGCCTTTGGGAATACAGGGGTTGATCTCAAGGCCGTCATAGCCCGGTCTCACACCGAGTATGAACTGCGTTATGGCATACCAGTTCCACGCGGCGGTGCCTGTGAGCCACGAGTTCTTTCCCTCTCCCGGACGCGCGGCGTCACGGCCCGCGGTCATCTGGCAATATACGTAAGGCTCCACCTTGTGAAGATGACTGTTGCGCTCCTCCACATAGGCCGGACATATCTTCTCATAATACTCCCACGCCCTGTCGCCACGGCCAAGCACAGTCTCTCCGATGATGACCCATGGATTGTTGTGGGCGAAGATGCCGGCATTCTCCTTATATCCTGCCGGATATGTGGATATCTCTCCATATTCCTTCACGTATTCGGAGAAGGGAGGATAGTTGAGCACAATGCCATGCTCGCAATCAAGATATTTCTTGACTGAATCGAGCGACTTCTCAACCATACCCTCTTCCATACCGATTCCGGCCATGGTGCACCAGCCCTGCGACTCGATGAAGATCTTACCCTCCTTGTTGTCCTTGCTTCCCACCTTGTTGCCGAAATAGTCGTAGGCCCTGAGATACCAGTCACCGTCCCAGCCGTGATCCTTGACAGCCTGCTCCATTCTGCCCACCTCGCGCATGACGCGCTCCGCCTCGTCGTCGAGCCCCTGATGCCGGCATATGTCGGCATAGTTTCTGCCGCACACCACAAACTGACCTGCGATCATGAGCGATTCCGCCTTGCTGTCGCCGGTGCGGTTCTCAGTGGTCTGGAACGACTCGTTGGGGTCGTCGGAGAAGCAGTTGAGATTCAGGCAGTCGTTCCAGTCGGCACGTCCGATAAGCGGAAGTGCATGAGGACCGAGATTCTCTATGACATGATTGAACGACACCCTAAGATGCTCCATCAGCGACACCTCGCTGCCCGGCACATTGTCAAAAGGCACCATCTCTTCGAGGATAGAGAAATCGCCGGTCTCGCGCAGATATGCGTCCACACCGAATATCAGCCACATGGGGTCGTCGTTGAATCCGCCGCCTATGTCGTTGTTGCCGCGCTTCGTAAGAGGCTGATACTGATGATAGCATCCTCCGTCGGGAAACTGCGTCGAGGCTATGTCGATGATTCTCTCCCGCGCACGCTCCGGAATCTGATGCACGAAGCCTACCAGATCCTGGTTGGAATCCCGGAAGCCCATGCCGCGTCCGATGCCGCTCTCGAAGAAAGACGCAGACCTGGAGAAGCAGAAAGTGATCATGCACTGATACTGATTCCATATATTCACTATGCGGTCGAGACGCGGGTCGCCGCTCTTCACCGAGAAGTTGCTGAGAAGGCGGTCCCAATAACTGCGGAGTTCAGCAAACGCACGGTCCACTTTCTCCGTAGTGTCGAAACGCCCGATGAGAGCCTTCGCGGGAGCCTTGTTGATGACACCCTTGCTCTCCCATTTCTCCTCGGGGCTGTTTTCGATATAGCCGAGCATGAAGATGAGATCGCGGCTTTCGCCCGGCTTGAGTTCGATGTTGATATTATGCGAAGCGACCGGGCTCCAGCCATGGGCCACGGAGTTGCGCGACTTACCTTCCATGACGGCATCGGGATTCTCGAAACTGTTGTAAAGCCCTATGAAACTCTCGCGGTCAGTGTCAAATCCGTCTATCGGAGAGTTGACCGTGAAAAACGCGTAGTGGTTGCGGCGTTCCTTGTATTCCGTCTTATGATAGATGGTCGCACCGTCCACCTCCACCTCGCCGGTAGAGAAATTACGCTGGAAATTCTCCATGTCGGTCGCCGCGTTCCAAAGGCACCATTCCATGAATGAGAAAAGCTGGATTTTCTTCGTTTCGCCGCTCTTGTTGGTGAGGGTGAGCCTGCAAATCTCGGCATTGGTGTCGAGGGGCACGAAAAACAGCGTCCTGGCCTCGATTCCGTTTTTCTCCCCCTTGATTTCCGTATAGTTCATGCCATGCCGGCATTCGTAGGCGTCGAGCGGTGTCTTGGTCGGCTTCCAACCCGGATTCCATATTGTGTCGCCATCCTTGATATAGAAATATCTGCCTCCAGCATCCATCGGCACACCGTTGTAGCGGTAGCGCGTGATTCTGCGGAACTTGGCATCCTTGAAGAAAGAGTAGCCGCCTGCAGTGTTTGAGATCAGCGAGAAAAACTCACGGTTGCCGAGATAGTTGATCCAGGGCCAGGGAGTCTTCGGATCGGTGATTACATATTCGCGCGCAGCGTCGTCGAAATATCCGTATTTCATATGTTTCTAACTTTTATATATATCAGCTTTCACTGACGAAAGCCTGTGATGATGAGTTTTATTTTGCAAATGGATGCCAATGCGCAATCACTGTCTGACAGAGAAGTCGCCCCTGTTGAGCACGAGCGGATTGTCGAGGACTTTCTTCCACTCTCCGGCAGTGTTCCAGTTGAAGAAACCGAGTTTTCCGGCATCGTTCATCTCATACCAACCCATGAAGAAACTCCACAGCGCTCCGTCGCTGAAGGCGGAATCCACATCCACGAGGTTTCCGCACTCGGTCAGAGCCACCATTTTTTTGCCGTCAACCATATCGTGCAGCATCGCGAACTGGTCAGTCTGGCGCGACATTGTATTGTCGGCATATATGTCGGTGCCCACGATATCCACCACGTCATCTCCGGGATAGGCATCTTTGAGAAGCGACATCGGGGCCGGTTTCCCTTCCGAGGAAGTCTGCACGGTCCAGACCCATATCAGATTGTTGAGCCCGTATTCACCGGTCAGCTTATCGCGGAGCCAGACCCAGAGTTTCTTAGTGACCTCAGTCCCGGAGTTGCCCCACCAGAACCAGCTGCCCCACTTGTAGTCGCCGGCAGCCTCATGAAACGGTCTCCACAACACCGGGATACCTGCATCCTGCAGGAGCCTCAGGTATCCGGCGAGTTTCTCGACATCCTTCACGGCCACCTTGTTCTCCCACGTACCTTCAATAAGTACGTTGGAAGCTTTGAAATTATTGTTGTCGGCGCGGAAATCCGTATTGTCGGAACTTTCGGAGACAGGCACATTCCAATGCCACGTCATAGCCGGAATGCTTCCGGCCTCCCATATTTTTCTGACCGGAGTTATGTCGCCATAGTCAATCCAGTTGGAAGGAGATGAAGGGAGATGTAGATAGTCGAATCCCACGATAGCCGGATATTTTCCGGTGGTCTCTCCTATCATGTCGGTGAAACCGGTGCCCCAGCCCACTTCACCCATGGCTCCGGAAAACTGCTTTCTGCCGTAATTCTCAAGCAGCAGCGCATACAGGCCGCGGGCCTCGGCCGTTGCGGCGGGATTGGTCAGCGACTTCGACACTTTCGATGCGTCGGCCATGTCAGCGCCTTTCTCGGTGGAGAACGAGACCGTGAAGGTCTCGGCATATTCCTTAGTAAAGACTCCGAGCACAGCGTCGCCAGGCACAGTCACCGTATATGACTTTCCGGCCGACAGGGAAAGCCCTATCACGAGTTTTCTATTGAACTGCACTTCGGTGGAGGTGATCTCCCCCTGCGATATCTGCACTTTGGAGAGGTGGTTGAAGACAATGTCCATGTCGTATTCAATCACGAGCGACGCCGTAGAGGCCGGGACCACCTTGCCGTCGGTGATTGACACAGTCTTGGGCACAGGAGGCGCTGCTGGCTCCGCACTCCCTCCTGACTCACTGCCGCCGCAGGCGAGCAGCAACACCGGCATCATCATTATCAAAAAAAGTCTATACATTTCTCAAAATAGATTACTTGGTTCAAAAAAGATTACTGGTTCATTTGCAACCCTTCCGGGTTGCAAATGATTTTGTGTTGACCCCGGGTCCTGATGCCCGGGGTCTTGAAAAGAAAGAAACGCCTCCGTCTTCTGCGGATAAGAATTCGTTTTTATTCGAGAGTAACCTTGTTGACAGTGCAACCGCCGGCTACCATTACAATACCACCATTTGCGACGATGTCGTCGAGTATCTCGCGTGTCAGCACAAGTTCGAGTTTGCCGTCGACCGGGGAGTCGAGCTGCGAAGCCGCGCCTCCGGGAAGTTCGCCCCAGTCCTGACCATGGCGCAGCCCGAGGAACCACCATTCACCTTCAGCCACATTCCGGGTGGCATACATGCGGAACACAGTGCCCGGTTTCACCGAACTCCAGTCATATCCGCCCCATGCGAGATCCTGGTTGCCTTCCCAGCCTACAGCAGTCCATCCCTTGTCCCAGATCACAGTCTCGAGCGAGTTTTCCCACTCGATATGCACCTTGTTGACCACTGTGCCCTCTCCCTGGATCACCATGGCGGTCTCCGACCAGCCGTCGTTGGTGGTCAGTATCCTGTCGAGCACTTCCGCAGTCAGTTCAAATTCAGCCGTAGTCGCCGACATGTCGGGCTTGAGAATATCGATCTGTCCCCAGTTGGCGTCGTTCACCTGAATCTGGGTAAAGGCGTAGGGTGCGATGTGGAATACGAGCTTGCTGCCGGCCGGCACACCCTTGAAGGAATCCTTGTACAGACGGAAGGCACCGCCGGCGTCTTCGCCCGCCCAGCTTCCGAGGTCGCGCACATCGGTGAAGATCACATTCTCGACATGGGTTGCCGGAATGAACGCTATGTCGTATGAAATCTCGCCATTGGAAGACACCAGAGTGAACGAGGAGTTCTTTCCGGCAGACTCAGGCACCTGGATGATCAGTCTGTCGCCATTGAGGATATACTGCACGGGCTGCCCGTTGACAAGGACACCGGTGAGTTTATCGGCATTGGCCACCGTGATTAAGAAAGTCTCGCCGGCAAGGATCTCGGCATCTTCCGCCGGGAGCACCGTAGCGTAGGCACACTGGGGAGCGGTGAGTTCAACAGAACCGGCATCCACAGTCTCTCCGTTGGAAAGATTGAGTGTCACAGCGCAGTTGCCTGCGGGAAGTGTAGCCGGGACCGTGATGCTGAAGCCATCGGCCTGAGGAGCGGCAACTTCAACTGCAGTGCCCCCTGCAAAGGCTACCGACACCACATGCTGCATATTGCGTCCGGAGAGCGAGAGTGGAGCCGCGAGAGCCGCGGGGTTGGGATTGAATGCCACGGATTCTGGCTTGACAGTGACCACGGCCACCTCAACCTGACCTCCAGAAGCGGTATGGAGCACCGCGTTACCGCTCTGCGCCCCTTCCGGAACGACAACCGTGATATCCACAGCCGTCTTCTGCGACGGAGCCACAGCCTCGGCCACATTCGGGACTGTCTCTTATACACATCTCCGAGCCCACGAGACACTGAGCGATCTCG
>USNC01000093.1 GCA_900555915.1 uncultured Porphyromonadaceae bacterium
TTTTTAGGTCGATTTCAGCAGGAGGTGCTGACGTGGCCGAGGTTTTTTCATGAAAAAATTGTAATTTTGCAATATGGAAAAGAATTCGCAGCGGATAGTGACCGAGCAGCGGCTCACCCAGCGCCTCACGCAGCAGCAACTGCGGCTCGTGAGGATGCTCGACATGTCGGCTCCCGAACTCGACGATGAGGTGCAGAGGGAGATGGAGGCCAATCCCGCTCTCGAGGCAAGCGACGACGAGGCGTTTGCCGACAGCGGCGACACAGGATTCGTATCCTCCGATTCGCGCTGGAGCGGCTATCGCCGGCAGGGTCCCGCATCAGACGATTATTCCGAAATGCCGATGGCCGACGCGGCTCCGTCGCTCTACGACTCATTGCTGACACAACTCGGACAGCTGCATCTTCCTCCAGATGAACTCACCGCCGCTCGCTTCATCGTGGGCAATCTTGATTCCAACGGACGCCTGCAGCGCGATCCGGCATATCTGGTCAATGACCTGGCCTTCTCCGAAGGTGTCGACCTGCCGCAGGAGGTGATGGACAAGGCGCTGGAGACAGTGCGCACGCTCGAGCCGCACGGCGTGGGCGCCATATCGCTCGCCGACTGCCTGATGCTGCAGCTCCGCTATATGCCGGCGAGCCAGACACGCGACGACGCCATGAGGATTCTCGACGAGCAGTATGAGGCCTTCAGCATGCTTCACACACATCTTCTCGTGTCGCGCCTCAGGATATCGCGGGAACGGGTGGCCGCCGCCATGGACCTGATACGCACCCTCAATCCCAAGCCGGGAGCTTCGGTGGATTCCGCTCCCATGGGTTCCAACACCATAATCCCCGATGTCATAGTCGACACATCGGGCAGGGAGCCGGTGATATCGCTCAACAACAGGATTCCAGAACTGCGCATAAGCGAATCGTTCAGCAGCGCGGAGCGCGGCATGGACCGCCGGGCCAGGAAGAAACGCGAGAATGGCGACAGCGAATTCATCATCAGCCGGTATAACGACGCCAAAGACTTCATAAAGGCTCTCAGGCTGCGTCAGGAGGCGATGATGTCGGTCATGACGGCTATCGTGAAACTGCAGAGGGAGTATTTCGAGACTGAAGACGTGTATCGTCTGCGTCCGATGATGATAAAAGACATAGAGGCGCTCACAGGGCAGGACGCCTCGGTGATATCGCGCTTCACGGCCAATAAATACGTGTCGCTGCCGTGGGGAATATTGCCGCTCCGGTTTTTCTTCAGCGACACTGTGGGGGATAATTCCGCCGAAGATGACACCGACGCTCTCACCAACCGCAAGGTCGAGGCCGAGATACGCCGTGTGGTGGACGCCGAAGACAAACGCCACCCCCTGAGCGACGAGAAGATCACCCGCACGCTTCAGGAAGCGGGCCTGAACATAAGCCGGCGCACAGTGGCGAAATATCGCGACAGACTCAATATCCCCCCTGCGCGCCTGCGAAAATTAATTTAGGCCTAATTCAGTTTAGTTTAATTCAGTTCGTAGGAAGAGGGGAGCGCGTTGCGTCTCCTGTAGAGCACGAATCGCTGGATGAAGAAGGCAGCTGCCGTGTAGGCGGCCGCAAGTATCCACAGCGACACGTAGTCGGGACGCACCTGGGAGAGGCTCGCGCCGTTGGTGTTCATGCGTATGAAACCCTCCACTCCGAAAGTGGCCGGCACGAGGCTTGAGAGAGCGTGCCATATGCCCGACATGGCATAGCGGGGCCAGGTAAGTCCGGAGAGGAACAGGAACGCTACCGAGGTGACCACCCAAAGCACGAACACCGACTCCCTCTCACGGCATGCTCCCTGGAAGCAGAGCCCCAGCGCTATTGACGCGATCACCATGGGAAGGATGAAGACCATGATTTCGAAGGGATTGCCCGCCATAGGGAATGAGAACATCATCGGCACGTAGTGCAGCATATATATGCAGGGGAGTATGATCACAGTCAGATAGGCGAGCCCTTCGCCGAGCATGCCCGTCAGTATGTCGGCCGACGAGCGTGGCAGAAGCATAGTCCGCGAGCGCAGCCGCTCGCGCTTGGCGCCTCCCGACATGCCTACGGCCAGCACGAGACACTGCTGGAGTATGAGCACAAGCACTCCCGGCATGATGAACGAGTCGAATCCCGACTCCAGATTGCCCATCGGCACATTGTTGACCTCGAGCGGATCGCCGGTGGCTATCGTCTCGGCCAGAGGCGCCATGCGGTCGATTGTGGAGGTCATGAGCTCCGCGCCCATGGCCTGGGCCACATCGGTGGAGGCCACGAGGAATCCCCTGTAGCGCAGAAGCAGGCTCATTTCAGAATATATCACCGCCGGCGAACTCTCGCCTCTGCCTACCTTCCGGGCAAAACCTTCCGGTATCTCAAGTATGCCGTAGCAGTCATGGCTGTGCATGGCCTCCTTGGCCTCGGTAAGGTTGGAGGCGTAGCCGATCACCCTCACTTCCTGTGTGGCATCGAGGTTTCTCACCAGCTCGCGCGACAGGGCGCTCCGGTCGTTGTCGACCACCACCATCCTCACGTCTCTCACCAGCTCGGGATTGTAGATGAGCGAGTAGATCACCGGATAGGCGATGGGCAGGAACGCGAGGAAGAGGATTATGCCCACGTCGTGGGTGATCAGCTTCAGTTCCCTAATATATGATCTGACAAAATTTTTCATGTTTTCTCTTTATGTTGGTCTCCGCTGCGGCGGAAACCGTGATTGGATTTTCAGAGCGGGCCGGGCGCACGGCTGACGCGCTTACGGCACATAGACAGGACGTGCCATAAACCGCTTGATGCGCCATATCACCGTCAGAGGCAGAAGCATATATATCAGATACGCCACATACCACCATCGCGAATACCATATGTCGAGGCCGTTGAGAGCCTGGTCGATATAGATAAGGAAGTTATAGCGTATCGGCATGAGATAGCTGAAGATGGCTATCGAGCCGTACATGCTCTCCACGGGGAATGAGAAGGCCGCCAGCGAGAACGACAGAATGCCGAGCAGTGAGCATACCGAAAGGCTCAGACGCAGGTTTGGGAAAAGGCCGAAGAAGAACACCGCCATGCACTGGCATGCCACCACAAACATCAGTTCGGAGACAGTGAGCCATAGCCAGCTGCCATGCATCGGATAGCCCTGCCAGCAGTAGAGCCACGACATCATCAGCATGATGAGTATCCACCATCCGATGGTCTGCGGCAGTATCTTGGCTACGAGTGCCTCATACATGTTGCCATGGCTCATGGCCAGCAGGCGTCGCGAGCCTCCGTATTTTATCTCCTGCCCCAGCGAGAAGCACACCATGAGCATGATCATGAGCTGGAACACGCACGGCACAAATGAATTGCAGAGATATATCGCATAGTTCAGGCCGGGATTGCCGAGGCCGCGCGTCACTATGTTGATTGGCTGCATCATCGGCACCACCTGCTCGGCCGAGAGCCCGGCCGACTCCGCCACATTGAGCATGATGCCCGCTTTCGACATCAGCGCGGTGGTCTTGAACGATTTGAAGAGCAGCGACGCCGGCACGAAATAGGTCATGTTGGTATAGAACGTGATGGCCGGTCCCTTCCCCGAGAGAAGATCTTTCTCGAAATTCTCGGGAATCATGAAGAACCCGAATATCTCGCCGCTCTGCATCTTGTGGCGCGCTTCGGTATATGAATTGCAACTCGTCTGCAGATCTATCATCTGCATGCTGCCGAGATTCTGAGTGATGCCTCTCGAGAGCGAAGTGCCGTCCTTGTCGATGATGGCGGCCGGAACCTTGTCGGGCAGGCCCTCTTCCATCATGTCGGTCAGAAACAGCATCAGACCGAGCGGGAAGATGAACATCGCCACCCAATAGATCGGACGCCTCGCCAACTGGAGCACAGACCGCCTGAAGATTTGCTTGAATCCACTCATTTCAAAAAATCTTTATTTCTCCACACCAAGATAAATCACGCTCATGCCCGGACGGAAATTATCGATTTTCTTTTCCGGACGTGCCTTGATCTGGAATGTCCTTGCATCATAGTCGCCCGTAGACTTGGTGGCCTGCCAGTTGGCGTAGGTGCCGAGGTCGCGTATATAGTAGACGGTCATCGTCTCCTCCTTGTCGAGCGCCGGAATCCTGACGCGGATCCTGGTTCCCTCCTTTATGTCTTTGAGAAGAGTCTCCCTGACATTGAACACTGCGTGGCCGTCGGCCTTCTGAAGGTTCATGATCGGCGCGCCGGTGGCCACCAGCTCGCTCTCGTTGGGGTAGACCACGGTGATCACGCCGTCGGCGGGAGCCGTCAGGTACTGGTCTTCAAGAATGGCGCCGACTTCGCTCACGCTTCCCTGCGCCACTTTCACCATCCCTTCCGCAGCGGCCCTGTCTTCGGCCTGCGGGCCTGCCAGCGCCAGTTCATACTGGCTGCGGGCCGCCGATTCGCCGGCCTTCGCGGCCTCGTAGGCGGCCTTGGCCTCATCGCGTTTCTGCTCGCTCACCACCCCTTTGGCGAAGAGCGCTTCCATGCGGTCGTAGGTCTTTTTCGCGATGCCCACTGCGGCCGAGGCCTGGTTCATGAGGTCTTTGGCCGATGCTATGATCTGCTTGCGGGTGCCGGCGTCTACCTTGCGGTTTGTGGCGCGCGACACGTCTTCCATCGCTTCCGCCTGTGCGAGTTTCGCCTCCACGAGCGAGGAGTGGATGTGCACCAGAGTGTCGCCGGCCTTCACCTCGTCGCCTTCCTTCACAAAGAGGTGCGCCACACGTCCGGGCAGTTTGCCGGAGACTCTGATCTCAGTGGCCTCCCCCATGCCCTGGATCGTGTCGGGAGCCGGCTTGATGAATATGAAACCTACGACTGCCATCGCAGCCACGATGAGAAGCACCATCACTACGGTGAAGATGAGGGCTTTATCTTTTGCATTTACGTCGGCCTCGCTGACGGAGGTATTTGTATTGTTATGCTGATCCATATCGGTTTTTATGTTTGTTTGTGTTTCGCCTTGCGAAAACTGGGATTATGAGTTTTTTAGTGGTTCTATATGTCTTGGTCGTGCGGTGGCCGCAGATGTGGTCAGAGATTGCCGAGCACCTTGTCGAGGTAGGTCCGGCAGAGGCGTATCCCTATCTGCGAGTCGATGAGTTCGGACTTTGCTTTGAGCCATGCGGTCTGGGCGGCGAGCACATCGTCGGTGGTGAGCACTCCTTCCTGATATGCGAACTGGGCGTTGCGAAGGTTTTCCTGGGCGCTCTTCATGTTGTTGCGGGTCATGTCGTAGGTCTTGAAGGCCTCGCTGTAGCTGTATTGCGCCTGGCTCACCTGCAGCGACACCTTCTCCTCCAGGTCTTCGAGCAGCAGACGCTGCGCGGCGGTCTGCGACTTCGACGCGCGGTATCTGTTGTAGTTGCCGCCCCAGTGCCACAGCGGCACGCTGAGAGTGGCACCCACCGAGAAGCCGCCGCCGAATTTCTTCTCGAATCCGTCGATTACATTGGGATTTGAGAAACTCCAGGCTCCGAATGCGGCCACCTTGGGCAGCATCGACGACAGCGACAGGTGCTCTTTGCTTTCAAGCAGCCCGATACCCTCGCGGATAGCCCCGAGGTCGGCGCGGCGTGAATACACGTCGGCCATGTTGGCTGCCGGAAGAGTCAGGCTCTCGTCGAAGTCGCCGCCGGCCTCGTCGGAGAGTTCCATGCGGGTGTCTACGGGGAGTCCGCATATCTGGGCGAGTGCCATGCGCGAGAGCGAAAGGCCGTTGTCCACCTTTGTCAGCATCACGCATGCCTCGTTGTATTTCACCTCCACCTGAAGCGCGTCTGAGCGCGTCGCAACTCCTTCGGCCAGCATTTCCCTGACATTATGCCTCAGGGAGTCCACGAGATTCACAAAACTCTGGGCGAGGGCTTTCTTCTCTGCCAGCGACACCACCTGCCAGTAAGCCTCGTCAACGCTGAAGATCACGTCCTGGCGTGCCTGCTCCTTGACCGAGCGCGCCACACCCTCCGTGTGGCGGGCAATCTCGTTGCTGTCTCTTATACACATCTGACGCTGCCGACGATCTTACGC
>USNC01000094.1 GCA_900555915.1 uncultured Porphyromonadaceae bacterium
ACGAGATCGCTCAGTGTCTCGTGGGCTCGGAGATGTGTATAAGAGACAGCATTCGGTGTCTTCATCGAGAGCGACGGCACAAAGAACCCCTACCGAGTACACTTCCAGAGCCCCTGCTTCAACCTCGTGGGCGTAATGGATCTAACATGCAAAGGCCATATGATCGCTGACGTGATCACCATCGGCGCGGCGCTTGACTTCGTGATTCCCGACATTGACCGCTAATTAAAACAACAGTAACAACATGTTTGACTTCAGTATAATCACCAATTGGTTCAACAACCTGCTGACAGGCTGCATGCCTGAATGGGCAGCGATTCTGGTGGAATGCATCGTGGTCGGGGTTATCCTGCTCGCTGCATACTCCGTGTTGGCAATGTTCTATATCTTCTACGAACGCAAGCTCTGCGCTTACTTCCAGTGCCGCCTCGGCCCCATGCGTGTGGGCCCCTGGGGTCTTCTCCAACTTTTTGCCGACGTGATTAAGATGCTCATCAAAGAGATAATCTCTCTGAAAGGCACCGACAAGTTTCTCTTCAAGCTGGCTCCCTATATCGTAGTCGCAGCATCGGTCACTATGTTCGCATGTCTGCCTTGGGGACGCGGACTCCAGATAATCGACTACAACATAGGCATCTTCTTCATACTTGCCGTTTCGAGCCTCGGAGTACTGGGCATACTGCTCGCCGGCTGGGCATCCAACAACAAGTATTCGCTCGTCGGCGCAATGCGTAGCGGCGCGCAGATGATAAGTTATGAGATCTCTCTCGGCCTCGCCCTGATGACGATAGTGGTTCTCTCCGGAACAATGAACATCAACGAACTCGTGTGGAATCAGGACAGGTGCTGGTACATATTCCAGGGTCATATTCCCGCAGTGATAGCATTCGTGCTCTATCTCATTGCAGCCACAGCCGAGACCAACCGTGGCCCGTTTGACCTTCCGGAAGCTGAACACGAGCTCACCGCCGGTTTCCACACCGAATATTCCGGTATCAGTTTCGGTATGTTCTATCTTTCCGAATACCTCAATCTTTTCATCGTCAGCGGTATCGCTTCCCTGATGTTCCTCGGCGGATGGATGCCCCTCCACATCGCTGGCTGGGACGGATTCAACGCTGTGATGAACTGGATACCGAGCATCGTTTGGTTCCTGGGCAAAGCATTCTTCATCAGTTATATCATCATCTGGTTCAAATGGACTTTCCCGCGCGTACGTATCGACCAGCTTCTGGCATTTGAATGGAAATACATGATGCCGTTCGCTCTTGCCAATCTTATTCTGATGGCTGTTTGCGTGGCTTTCGGCTGGACATTCTGAGAATTATAAATATACCTTATGGCCGCGTGAAACCGGCCATGGGGACCATAATAATAACAAAAAATTGTATTTACGACAATTACAGCAATGAGCACAAACAAAGGAACGATCACTCAGATTATCGGCCCCGTTATCGACGTTAGTTTCGAAGGAGGCAAGGAGAACATTCCACCGATCTACTCGGCGCTCCGTATCAAGCGTGACAACGGAGAGGAACTGATTCTCGAAGTCGAGCAGCATATCGGCGAGGATACCGTACGCTGCGTCGCCATGGAATCTACCGACGGCATACGCCGCGGTTTGGAAGTAGAGAACCTCGGCCGCCCGATCGCGGTTCCGACCGGACACCAGGTGAAAGGCCGTCTGCTGAACGTGATCGGCGAACCGATCGACCACCTTCCGGAACTCGACAGATCAAACCTGCGTGCAATACACCAGCCGGCGCCAGCATTCGAAGACCTCGCTATCTCTACTGAGATACTGCTGACCGGTATCAAGGTGATTGACTTCCTTGAGCCTTACACAAAGGGCGGCAAGATCGGTCTGTTAGGTGGTGCCGGCGTGGGCAAGACTGTGCTTATCCAGGAACTCATCAACAATATCGCCAAGGGACACAACGGTTTCTCCGTGTTCACCGGCGTGGGCGAACGCACACGTGAGGGCAACGACCTGCTGCGTGAGATGATCGAAAGCGGCGTCATGAAATATGGCGAGAAATTCGAAAAAGGTATGGAAAAGGGTGAATGGAACCTTGCAGATGTCGATATGAACGAAGTCGAGAAAAGCCAGGTGACCATGGTGTTCGGCCAGATGAACGAACCGCCGGGCGCACGTCTGCGCGTAGCGCTCTCCGGACTTACGGTTGCGGAGCAGTTCCGCGATGCCGAGGGCGGCGGCCAGGACATCCTTCTCTTCATCGACAATATATTCCGTTTCACACAGGCCGGTTCGGAGGTGTCCGCGCTTCTCGGCCGTATGCCGTCCGCTGTAGGTTATCAGCCTACTCTCGCATCGGAGATGGGTGCTCTGCAGGAACGAATCACTTCGACTAAGAATGGATCTATCACTTCCGTACAGGCTATCTACGTGCCGGCCGACGACTTGACCGACCCGGCTCCGGCCACCACATTCTCATTCCTTGACGCCACTACGGTGCTCAACCGTAAGATTGCCGAACTCGGTATCTATCCGGCGGTCGATCCTCTTGACTCCACATCGCGTATCCTCGACCCGAACATCATCGGTGAGGAACACTATAATGTGGCGCAGCAGACAAAACAGCTTCTTCAGAAATACAACGACCTTCAGGACATCATCGCCATTCTCGGCGTTGACGAACTCAGCGACGAGGACAAACTGGTGGTGGCGCGCGCCCGCAGGGCTCAGCGATTCCTCAGCCAGCCGTTCCACGTGGCGGAGCAGTTCACGGGCGTTCCCGGTGTAATGGTGCCCCTTCAGGAGACAATCCGCGGTTTCAAGATGATTCTCAGCGGCGAGATGGACGAATATCCCGAGCAGGCGTTCCTCAACGTCGGAACTATCGACGAGGCTATAGAAAAGGGCAAGAAGATGCTCGCTGAAGTATAACAAAGCACACTGCGACAATGACTTTAGAAATAATATCCCCCCAGGAACTGACATTCAAAGGCGAGATCGAATCCGTATGCCTTCCGGGTGCGCTCGGAAAGTTTACGGTGCTCAGAAACCACGCGCCGCTGATATCCGTACTCACCGGGGGAGTCATCGCTTACCGTACGCCGTCGGGCGAAGAAAACACCTTTGAAATCAAGGGCGGCATAGCGGATGTAGACAATAACATAGTTTCGGTATGCATTTATTAAAAACCGCCATGAATAAGAAAATAGCCATACTGTTGCTTTTCATTTCAATATTCTCCATGTCGATGTGGGCAAGTTCCGCGGAGACTGACAAAGAGGGTGTCGATGTGAAGGAGACAATATTCCATCACCTTGGCGACGGCTACGGTTGGGAAGTGCCTTTCAGCCATACCTACCGAATTCCGCTGCCGGTGATAGTCAGGGCTGAAGACGGCAGATGGTTTGCCTTCAGTTCTTCAAATCTGACTGAAATCAGAGAAATTGAAGACAAGGCTACCGGCAAGACCATAAAAGAGGCGATCCCCGTGATTCATGAAGTGGAGAAAGACGGAAAACTTTATAGTTTCTACATGCCTCACGTGAGCGAGCATGCCGGAAAAGTGGTGGAACTCTTTCCGATTTCAGAAGAGAAGCAGGCAGAACTGGAGACTGAGGCAAAAGACTCAGACCTGAAGCACTACGTAGCGTCCGGCTATGCCAACATCGACGGCACATTCTGGCGCGAATACAGATGCTTCGACCTCTCCATCACCAAAAATGTTCTGGCTCTCTTCATCGCCGCCATTCTTGTGGCATGGATGGTGCTCGGACTGGTGGGATACTACCGCAGGAAAGGACTCAAAGCTCCCCGCAAAGGTATGGGATTCTTCGAACTCTGCGTGGATTTCATCTACACTGGCGTGATAAAGAGCACTCTCGGCGCGAAAGCGCCGAAGTTCGCGCCCTATCTGTTGACTGCGTTCTTCTTTATCCTTACGATGAACCTTCTGGGTCTTATCGTGATATTCCCGGGAGGCGCCAATCTGACAGGCAACATCGCAATCACACTCGTGCTCGCGGTGATGACTTTTGTGGTGACCAATTTCAACGGCAACAAACACTACTGGAAGGAGATATTCTGGCCCGACGTTCCTATCTGGCTCAAATGTCCGCTCCCCATAATGCAGATAATCGAGATATTCGGTATCTTCACCAAGCCGGCTGCGCTCTGCGTGCGACTTTTCGCCAACATGATGGGAGGTCATATGATCGTGCTCACCCTGACGGTGCTCATCTTCATATTCGCTGCCTTCGGAGCCGCCATCACAGGAGTATCCACAGTGATCTCGCTTCTCTTCACGATCTTCATGCTCGCGCTCGACGTGCTGGTAAGTTTTATCCAGGCATATGTGTTCACGCTTCTCTCCACCATCTTCATATCTATGGCGGTGGCCGAACATGAGGAGCATGGCCACAAGGAAGCGGAAGCAATTTCTACAACGACAAAATAATCAATAAATACAATAACACTAAAATCTTCAAGATTATGTTTTCAATGATTTTAACAGCAGCAGCAGGCCTCAGCGCATTTGGTGCAGCATTCGGAGCAGGTCTTTCCGCAATCGCAGCCGGTATCGGCATCGGTAAAATCGGTAGCAGCGCAATGGAAGCAATCGCGCGTCAGCCCGAAAGCGTAGGCGACATCCGTTCGAATATGATCGTTATCGCGGCTCTTATCGAGGGTGTTGCTCTCTTCGCAGTGATCGTATCCGCACTGGCTCTCTTCATTTGATCAGCATCGGTCAAAATAATCTAAATTCTAAGAAGAATGGAATTATTCACGCCCGATCTTGGACTGGTGTTCTGGATGTTTGTCGCATTCATCCTCCTATTCCTGGTGCTCGCCAAATGGGGATGGCCCGCGATAATCAAGCAGATGGAAGGGCGTGCTGACGCTATCGACAAAGGTGTGGAGTACGCTCGCGAGGCAAAGGAGCAACTTGACCATGCTCGCGAGTCCGCACAGAAAGTGATAGGAGAAGCTCAGGCCCAACAGGCTGAAATATTGCGAGAGGCTGCCCAGATGAAGAGCCGCATCATTGAAGATGCCAAGAAAGAGGCATCGGAGGAAGCGCGCAAGGTGGCCGAAGCCGCCAAACTCTCGATTGAGCAGGCACGCAAGGAAGCAGAACTCCAGTTCAGAAATGAAGTCAGCAAGTTTTCTATCGAGATCGCCGAAAAGATGGTCAGAAACCAGCTTAAGAGCGATGACGCACAGAAGAAGCTTGTCGATAAGATGTTGGACGAAATAGAGAATAACTGAGACAATGAACGAAGGACTCATACCGCAGCGCTACGCGAAAGCGCTTTACAAACTGGCTGAGGAGAAGGGCAACAAGGAGGCTGTCTATCTTGAGATGAAGACTGTGGCCTTTGCTTTCGCCCAGAATCCCGATATGCTCAAGGTACTATCCAATCCATTCGTGAAGCGCGAGGATAAGGCAAAACTGCTTATCACGGCAGCCGGCGACTCCGTAGAAGACGACTATCGTTCATTTGTAGGGCTTGTGCTCGACAGAAACCGCTGCGAGTATATGCAGCTGATGGCTCTCGCCTATTGCGATATCTACAGAAAAGCAAACAATATCGCGATAGTCACGATCACCACTGCCGCTAAACTCGACGAGCAGCAGATGCAGAAGATCCGCAACCTGGTGGTGAAGGCTTTTGCGGGCTACAGGCTTGAATTCAGTTATGACGTTGATCCCGACCTTATCGGTGGTTTCGTGATCGACGTAGACGGTCAACGACTCGACGCATCTATCAGCAACGAGATAGAACAAATACGTTTAAACCTTTTAAGAAGCAATTAACAATGCTTAACCCAAGCGAAATTTCAGATATTCTAAAGCAACAACTTGAAAACGTCAGTTCTCAGGTCAAGTTTGAGGAGGTAGGCACCGTGCTCAGCGTCGGAGACGGCGTGGCTCACGTCTACGGACTCGAAAACGTGAAGGCCAGCGAACTTGTGGAGTTTGAAAACGGCTCTACGGGTGTGGCTCTCAACCTTGAGGAAAGCAACGTCGGAGTTGTGCTACTCGACAACTGTCTCTTATACACATCTGACGCTGCCGACGATCTTAC